>JACNKI010000227.1 GCA_014382125.1 Bacteroidota bacterium
TCAAACCTGTCTCCCTGATCGCATTCCTGATTCTTTCCGGATGTATTATTTATGGCCGTTTTCTGATGCCCAGGTGGTTAACCTACGATCATCTTTCGGTATTATCCTGGGATGTTTTCGGGTACTATCTCTATCTGCCTGCGCAATTCATCTATCACGATATAGGAATCAATGACTTTAGCTGGTTGCAAAAACTCCTTGATCAGTACAGTCCGACCATCGGTTTCTACCAGGCATATCTTGGTCCTGAGGGTGATTATATTATGAAATACCCAATGGGTATGGCTATCCTCTTCAGTCCGTTTTTCTTTATAGCCCATTTATTAGCCGGGCCATTTGGATTTCCGGCCGATGGCTTTTCATTACCTTACCAGATATCCATTATCATGGGATGCCTTCTATACACCATCATCGGAATCTGGTTTTTAAGAAAAATCCTGTTGAGGTATTTTTCCGATACAGTTACTACTATCGTATTGGTTCTATTGGTTCTGGGAACCAATTATTTTGAACTCACCGCTTATGATGGAGCCCTGGTGCACAACTCGCTTTTCACTCTTTATACCCTGATCATCTGGTTTACAATCCGCTGGCATGAAAAACCTAAATGGCGCTATGCGATACTGCTTGGAATTTTTATCGGACTCTCAGCCCTGATCCGCCCCACTGAGATTATCAGCGCGTTAATCCCCATTTTCTGGGGTATTTACAACAAGGATAGTGTAAAGAGAAAATGGATACTGATCACTGGCCACGGATCTCAGGTCACGATTATGATAATAATGGTCTTCCTGGTGGGATTCATCCAGTTGATCTACTGGAAGATCCATGCCGGGTCATGGTTCTACTATAGTTATGAAAAAGGTGAACAGCTGAAATTCCTTGACCCTTACTTGATATCAGTCCTCTTTTCGTGGAAAAAAGGTTGGCTGATCTATACTCCGATGATGATCTTCCCCCTGCTGGGATTTATACTGTTATATAAACGTAACATGAAAATTTTCTGGGCGACATTCCTCTTTTTTGTGACCAGCCTGCTGATCGTCGCTTCCTGGACTACCTGGTGGTATGGTGGCAGCCTGGGACAACGATCACTGATGCAGTCATACGCTATTATGGCTCTTCCTTTCGGTGCATTTATCCTCTGGATTCTGAAGCGAAAGCTCTGGCTCAGAATTACCTTTGGTATTTTGGCTATATTCTTCATCTGGCTGAATCTCTTCCAAACCTGGCAATACATGAACTGGATCATCGATCCTTCCCAGATGACGAAGGAGTATTACTGGGCGATTTTTGGCAGGACTAAAGTAGATCCTTCAAAGCTTAAACTGCTGGAATATGTGGAGAATTTCGATCGTGAGTTTCTTGAGGATGGAAATAAATATAAGAAAAGAATCCTGGCACTTCACAATTTTGAAAATGAAGGGGCTGCGGAAGATCCTCATCTCACCAGAGAGTTCGCAAAATCCGGCGCTTTTTCTTTAAGAATGGATTCAACCAAGGAGTTTTCCCCCGGGATCAAAACGGAATATCGAACCATTAATCCGAAAGAGAATTCCTGGGTGAGGGCTCACATCTTCATCTATCCGGTAACAGAAATGTCAGCTTCTCCCGCTAACCTGGTCATCACTATGAGTAGCGGTGATGGCAACTACAAATACAAGTCTATTGCCCTGGAAGAAGAACCGTTGATTGTGGGTGAGTGGAACAAGGTAGTAATGGATTACCAGTTCCCTTATGTTCCGGATGAGGATGACATGATCGCAGCGTATATCTGGAACAGGAGTGGAGGATTATTTTACGTTGATGATATTCACATTGAATTACTTGAACCGCACGAAGAGTAAACTGTCGGGATAACAAATGGATCATGGGAAAACGTTCTGAAATTTGGTCGGTCGCTTTTTTTCTGATCCTGTTTGCCGGTGCACTCGCGCTTACTTTTTCCTGGCATGGTAAACAAGACCAGTTTACCAGGAAAGGGGAGATCTGGGCGGATAAAGCAGGGTATTATATGTACCTTCCGGCGACTCTTCTGTACCAGTTTGATGTGGAAAAGGCACCCCAGGATATTGAGAAACAAACCGGCAGTGGATTCATAATCAATTGGGAAAACCAAACGTTCGAGACAAAATATACATGTGGCGTTGCAGTTCTGCTATCTCCATTTTTTCTCCTGGCCCACGGGATCTCTCTTGTTTTCAGTCTGCCTGAACAGGGAGGCTTTTCTCCTTTGTACCATGCCATAGTGAATATAGCAGCAGTATGTTATCTCATTCTGGGACTCATCCTGTTGAAAATGGTTCTGGCGAAATATTTTTCACAGTTAACTCAATACCTGGCAATCCTCTTCATTTTTATCGGGACGAATCTTCTCTATTATGCCTTAGCGGACACCCTGATGTCGCATGTTTATTCGTTCTTTCTTTTCTCTCTTTTTCTATATTACACACAAAAATTTCTTGAGAGTAAAACATACAGCTATTTCTTCCTGATCGCACTTTCAGGTGCTCTTGCAATCTTAGTCCGACCAACGAACCTTCTTCTGTTTACTGTTTTCTTTTTTTTGGATCTGACCGGATGGAGAGATCTTCTGAAGCGGATTAAGATCTTTGCAACCCCGAAATACCTGATCACGTTCATTCTGGTACTCTTTCTTGTGTTGCTTCCGCAATTCATTTACTGGAAATACGTTCATGACAGCTATCTGTTCTATTCATATGGAGATGAGGGATTTACTAATTTGACTAACCCAAAGCTATTCGAGGTCTGGTTCGCTCCTCTGAATGGACTGATCCTCTACTCCCCCAGCGTACTGATTATTTTAGCAGGGATTGTATTCATGATCTGGAGAAGAAATCTTAACGGATGGTTTTTTCTGATTTTATTTCTTCTTCTGAGCTTTGAATGCGCCTCCTGGCAAACCTGGTATTTCGGTTGCAGTTTCGGTCAACGCTCTTTTGTTGAGTATTATGCCATTTTCATCATTCCTTTTGCTTTCCTGCTAGAGTCGGCAATCAACCAAAGAAGCAGGATCCTGAAAACGGTTGTTTTGCTTTTTCTTGTTGCTTTTTCATGTTACAATATCCAGATGACATCTATTGATAATAAATGTTTTTTTGGCAGCACCTGGGATTGGAATAATTACTTTCGGCAGTTGGAACGAGCAGGTATTCCTGTCACTACATCTCCAGTGATATCATTCTCGAATGATTTTGAGAATCAGGCTTTGATTGGAGATGAAGTTGTTTCGCAAGAAATCGTAAGGTCCGGGATGTATAGTGCAACCTTTGATGAGGAACATGAATATTGTTGCATGGCAATAAAGTATATCAAGGATTTCCCTCAGGATAACTTCCCTGAAATGGTGAAGGCTTCTGCCTGGGTATTTTACCCTGATTCGGTATTTTCAGGTGCCACGCTGGTATTTTCGGTTGAACGAGAAGGAAATTCCCTGAAATGGGAAGGGATTGATCTGACTAACCTGATTACCACACCAAATAGCTGGCAACAAGTTTCAGCAGCGTTCACTATCCCTGAAAAAATTGCTGGTGACACTAAACTTCTGATTTATTTTTGGAATCCCGTAAAAAAGTCCATATTTATAGATAATCTCGAGGTTAGATATGAATGATATTTTGTTTAACATGCGGTTCAATCGGATCTTTTTTTTCTTGCTCTTTATCCTGACGATTATCCTCTCTTTCAACTACCATCATGGAAAAGGATACTTTAATCACAGGAGTGAGATCTATGCCGACAAGGCTGGGTATTATTGCTACCTCCCTGCTGCCCTTTTCTTCCGGTTTGATCCCGATCTCTTTCCCGACAGCATCGTCGAGAAGACCGGTTATGGATTTGTGCCGAATACAGATTATGGAAAGGTTTTTATTAAATACACCTATGGAGTGTCTCTCCTGGTCTCCCCCTTCTTTTTCGCCACTCACTTCCTGTCTTTGACATTCGATATCCCTGAGGAAGGAGGTTTTTCCCCCTGGTATCATAAGATGGTGAATATTGCCGCTGCTGTATACCTGATATTAGGGCTCATGCTATTGAGGCACGTGCTTGCCCTCTATTTCAAGCCTGCCATCCAGTATATTCTTATTCTGGTGGTCTATTTAGGGACCAACTTATTCTTTTACACCATTGTAGATAGCCTGATGTCGCATGTCTACTCTTTTTTTCTTTTTGCTCTCTTCCTGTTTGCCTTGAACCGGTTTCTTAAAAAACAGTATTTCGGCTGGTTTATCTTATTGTCGTTTGCCGGCTCATTGGCAATGTTGATTAGACCTACTAACGTAATCCTATTTTCCCTGTTCTTTTTCTGGGATGTTCGTTTTGGGAGAGAGATCGTAGACCGAATCCGGTTATTCTTCAAACCTATACACTCTGTCTCATTAATCGTGATACTCTTCCTGGTATTCCTGCCTCAGATGCTTTACTGGAAGTATGCATGGGGATCATATTTTTTTTACTCTTATGGCCAAGAAGGATTTAATCAATGGTTACAACCTTATCTATTGGAGGTCTGGTTCGCCCCGCTAAACGGAGTTTTTCTATACAGCCCTGTTGTTATCCTGATGGTGATCGGAATGTTCTATATGATCTGGAAGCGAATTCCAAACGGAATACTTATTTTGATCCTGTTTTTTACCATAAGCTATTTGTTTGCTTCCTGGGATACCTGGTATTTTGGGTGTTCATTTGGTTACCGGGCTTTCATTGAGTTTTACGTCCTGTTACTCTTTCCTCTGGGTTACCTTATCCGGGCTGTTTTTGATAAAAAACAGTGGATTCTTATAACCGGACTTTTAGTTATGATGGTGTTATTTGGCTTCTATACCTTCACGTTAAGTTTATCGTATCCAGGGTGCTATCGGGGAAGTACCTGGGATTTCACTGGTTATAAGATTAATTTAGCACGTGCAGGCTTGCTCTCTGGAGGATACCAGCTTCATCAAAGGAATATCAATCCTGTAATTGTTGAGCCATCCAACGAATTTAGCGCTTCCGGATCTTGGTTGATAGAGGACTTTAAGCTGGCAAAGCCAACCAGAATAGTAGTTGAATCACGGGTGAAGAATCCGGGAGACAGCTTACTCGGGGCTCGGATCGTTTGCTCTGTAGAAAGGGATTATGTGCCGGTACTATATCAGAGTGCCGGGTTGGATTCCATAATGGACCTAAAAGGAGAATGGAACTATGTGAAAGCCGAATTTGAAATTCCGACATGGATATTACCTGAATGCACCATCAAGATCTATTGCTGGAACAGAAGCAAAAGCCAGTTCCTCCTGGACACCACGAGAGTTATGTTTTATGTTAAGTAACCCACACCGGATGAAAAGGATTTACCTGGGGAATAAAAGCTGAATTAATGTAAATAAAGATTTATTTAAGCAATCATAACAATATTA
>JACNKI010000080.1 GCA_014382125.1 Bacteroidota bacterium
TTTCCTGGTTTTATGATCAACGAAAGTTACGGATTGAATTCCCCGTTTGGTTCCTTTAATCTCGAGGAAACCGATCGGTGTTTTCAAATATGCCTGTTTGATTGAGACCATGAGATGTTATTTTGTTTTCATTCTTTTTGCACGTAAGCCGAGGATAGATGCAAAGATAAGGAAACAAGAAAAAGATGTAATAGTTTTGTAGAATAACCTGAGTTTTATGAATCGACCATTATTTTCGAAAAACACCCTGGAGGTGGCAAATCCTACACTTCCTTCAAAAAGGATCCTCTCTATCGAT
This sequence comes from Bacteroidota bacterium, assembly GCA_014382125.1. GTDB lineage: Bacteria > Bacteroidota > Bacteroidia > Bacteroidales > FEN-979 > QYOJ01. The sequence goes on from JACNKI010000080.1 coordinate 299, forward strand.
GTACTGAGGGGCATAGCCGTTCTGGGCATTCTGATCATGAACATCCAGCATTTCTCTATGATTGGAGCGGCTTATATAAATCCTGATGCATTCGGGGATCTTACCGGTATCAACAAATGGGTTTGGGTCTTAAGCGATCTGCTGTCATCCGGAAAATTCATGAGCATTTTCTCCATCTTATTTGGTGCGGGGATTATCCTTTTTACCACACATGCGGTTGAAAAAGGTAGAAGAGCCGGCCGTTTGCACTACCGCAGAAACTTCTGGTTATTGGTTTTTGGTCTTCTCCATGCTTATCTGATCTGGTATGGAGATATACTTGTCGCATACAGCCTTTGTGCATTCCTGGCTTTCCTTTTCAGGAAGATGAAACCGGTAAAGTTGGTAATCATTGGAGCCATATTTTTCATCGTTCCCTTCCTGTTATACCTGATGTTTGGTTTAACTATACAGTATTGGCCACAGGAATCTATTGATCAAAACATGCAAAGCTGGATGCCGGCTATAGAGAAAGTTCAGCAGGAGATTAATTCGATGCAGGGTAACTGGATTGAACAGATGGATGTCAAGGTGCCCGGGGCAATTTTTTTGCAAACATTCCTTTTCTTTATCAATGTATTCTGGCGGGTCATGGGGCTGATGTTGTTTGGCATGGCCCTCTATAAATGGGGTGTTTTATCTGCCACAAGGACAAAAAAGTATTATCTCCGGTTAATCCTTCTTTCCTTGATTCCCGGAATGCTTGTTGTTGGCTGGGGTATTCAACAAAATTTCAAGGCGGAATGGGAGATGGCATTTTCGATGTTCACCGGTTCGTTGTTTAATTATGTTGGAAGCGTTGGGGTATCGCTAGGCTATATCGGGATCGTTATGTTGATCTGCAAATCGGCAACATGGCAACGATTCAAGCATGTATTCTCCTCGGTTGGTAAAATGGCATTCTCTAATTACATACTGACCTCAATCATCTGTTCCTTCATCTTTTACGGACATGGATTTGCCCTGTTCGGAGAAGTCCAACGATGGATTCAGATCCTGATCGTTCCTGGTATCTGGATCATCCTGATCCTCTTTTCCCTGTTCTGGCTCAGGTACTACTATTACGGTCCCCTGGAGTGGCTCTGGAGGGTACTTACCTACTGGCACCGGCAGCCAATGAAGAGAAACCTGAAATGAAAACCTGTGGCCAATAAACTACATCACCAATGCCATCTTTGAGGTAAGCTATGGGTATAAGAAGATCGGAAATTCTCATTTTTATGTCTCCTGCGGTTACGGCACATGGGGACCACCGTTGCGTTTCGGGAACCGGCCGGAGATCGTCCTTATTAATTTACGATTTACGAAGTGACGATTTTCGATTTGACATATAGCATGCGGATTCCGCGTTCCATTCGCTACAACTTAATTCCAACTTCTTCTCCTGAATAATGTATGACCCTGTCCGGATTCGATGTGATCCCTACGCCTGCTCCATGATCCGGTCTTACGATTACCACATGAAAAGTTCTGTTCTGTAGCATTCCAGGGAAGTTCCCTTTTCGTTTTCCGATTACAAGAGCGCTGGTTTCATTGTTCCAGGTAAAAACGATGGTTGAATATTTTCCTTTCTCGTAGTTGTAGGTATCCTCTTCATCTTCAAACAGGGTAAATGTGCCGTTGGTTCCCGGGTAGATTCGCAATTCGATGGGATCAGCCGGTTTCTGTTGGGCATATTGCAGGAGAGGCCCCATAGGAATGATCGATCCTGCTCTGACATATAATGGCATAATATCAATCGGTGTCTCCCGGCTAATGATTTCTCCCCCTTCATGGATCTCGCCAGTCCAGAAATCGAACCAGGCTATCTCTGACGGTAGGTATATCGGGTAGGATGCCGGATCATCAAGAGATCTCGTATCAAGAGTGTCTTTAGTAAAATACTGCTCTTCCGTGACAGGTGCGACCAGTAACGAAGGGCCAAACATAAACTCATTGTCGATCTCATAAGTTTTGTTATCCTTGCTGAAATCCATAGGAAGCCCTCTCATCATTGTGTATCCTTCGGATGTCACTTTCCAGCTTACCGAGTAAATATATGGCAATAAACGATACCGCAGATCCAGGAATTTAGCCATGCACTCATAACTCCAGTCTCCAACATTCCCAAACTGCCATACCTCTCTTGGCGCCTGTGTTCCATGCGACCGGAAGATCGGGCAGAAAGCGCCGAATTGAAACCACCGGACATATAACTCTTTGTATGCAGGATCTCTGGGGCCTTCCGGGTACTCGCCCGGCCCGAATCCTTTGTCGTGGCCTTCCAGAAAAAAAGCCCCGATATCTGTTGTCCAGTATGGGATCCCGGCTAAGCAGAAGTTCAGGCCGGCAGAGATCTGTCGTCTGAATACATCATAGCTGGCATTGATATCGCCTGACCATGTGATGGCACCATTGCGTTGCTGGCCGGTGAACGCGGAGCGTGTCAGGATCGTTACTCGTTTATCGGGATACTCATCCCGCCATTTTTTATAAATCCCCTCTGTCGTGAGCAACGAATACGAATTCAGATAAAGATCAATCGGCCCTAAAGCTGTGTTTCCAAGCCTCTTAATATTCATTTCCGACTCCTCAAAGGTGTGTTGATTGGCCAGTTCCGGCTCGGTGGCATCCATCCACAACCCATCTACTCCTTTGTTCATCAATCCTTCCCTGACAAATCGCCAGTAGATATTCCGGGCTTCCGGATCAAAAGCGTCATAAAGGAAACCGGAACTCCAGTGAACAGGAGGATAGGTTAATCCTTTGGAAGATAGTTCTTTGAACAGCTCAGTATCCCGACCAACAGCCGGCCAGATTGAGATCAGATAATGCACATGAAACATGTTGTGCAGTTTCTCCAGAGTCTTTTCAGGTTCCGGATAGACTTTTGGATCGAATCTCATGGAACTCCACAAATTGTTTTCCCCCCAGTAGCGCCAGTCCTGTACAATCACGTCGATGGGTAACCGCCGCATCCGGTATTCAGCCACAACATCTGTCAGTTCTTTGGAAGTTTCATAGCGCTCCTTGCTTTGCCAGAAGCCGAATACCCATTTGCCAAATAGTGGAGCATGCCCCGTTGCAAAGCGATATCCTGCTATGACTTCATCGAGGTCGTCGCCCAGGAAAAGGTAATAATCAACTACCTCTCCGTATTCCGACCAGAATGTAGCACCATTTTTATTGTCGCGGAAATACGTTTTGGAGTAGTTGTCCCAGAGAATCCCCCACCCTTTGGTAGATACCAGGAAAGGATTGACAGAGGTTGTGTTGGTTTGAATAAGCACCACCTCTTTATCGCGGTGATTCATCCAACCGTATTGATGCTGCCCCAATCCGTAAATGCCTTCTTCAGGTGAGAGTTTAAAGGTTTCGAAAACATTCCATGTCTGGGTGTCATCGATGGTAACAGGGGAAAAGGCCCGCTCTTTCTCTGCGAGGATCAGATCACCGCTTTTGTCGAAGAATTTACAGAGGATATTGGCAGGGTTGATCTCAATCTTCATCTCATCTGTTTGCAGGATTATATATTTACCCTTTTTATCAAGATGCCACTCTGTTGGTTCCCATTCTTTTACTACAGACAGACTGGTTTTTAATGGGATTATATTTCCTGGCACACAGACTACATGAACAATTTTGGGTGCACAAATCTCTACTTTCAGCGAATAGTTATCGTATTTCAGGATCACTCCATCAGGTAGTTGTTCTAAAATATACCTTCCTTTTTGTTCAGCATCACATGTCAAACTTATCGTAAGCAGGAGTGCAAGGATTGAGATAAGGTGATGCATACTGATTATTTCTGAATGCAGAAGGTAGATTGCAGTGCTTTAAGCCATTTCTCATAGGCTTCAGCAACCTCATCCTGTATTGTCAGATCCGGATCAATTCTTCTGGTTTTCAATAGGTTTCTGAAACAATCGGACAGGGATGAGTAGATACCGGCTCCCAATGCAGCGCCACGGGCAGCCCCCAATGAATTATCTGTGTTAAAGAGTTCGATAGAGGTGCCCGTAATGGAAGCCAGTGTTTTGCAGAAAAGCGGGCTCAGGAACATATCGGTTTCCCCGGCACGAATGATGGAGGGTTTATCCCCGAGCTCCCGCATCATATTCATTCCGTAATTGAAGGCAAAAGCGATCCCCTCCTGTGCGGCCCTGTAAAGATGTGCCTTCGAATGTACTACGAAATCGAGATCTATTATTTGTCCGCCAATGATCTGATTGTCCAGCATCCGCTCAGCCCCATTACCAAAAGGAAGAATCGTCAGGCCGTCCGACCCGGGAGAGACCTGTGAGGAGAGCCTGTTCATATCATCAAAATTGGTCTGGCTGGTCACGCTCTTCAACCACGAGTAGAGGATCCCTGTACCGTTGATGCAAAGGAGTGCTCCGATCCTGGGTTGATTATTAGTATGATTCAGGTGCGCAAAGAGGTTGATCCTCGGGTTCGGATCAGGTTTCAGTTGGTCAAGTATCTCATACACCACACCGGAAGTCCCTGCCGAAGCAGCTACTTGTCGTGGTTTCATTACATTCAGCGAAAAGGCGTTTGTGGGTTGATCCCCGGCCCGGAATGAGATGGGTATTCCGGCTTTCAGTCCCAGTTCGGTAGCAGCGTTTTTGGATAACTCGCCCTGGATTCCGAAAGAAGGTACAATAGATGGGAGCATTTTTGCTGTCAGGTTGTAATAATCTAACAAGAATCCTGCTACCTTATCTTCTTTGAAATCCCAGAAGATTCCTTCTGAAAGCCCTGATTGGGTCGTATTGATCTCGCCGGTGAGACGGTATGCAATATAATCACCCGGAAGCATGGCCTTGTCGGTTTGTTCATACAATTCCTGTTCAATTACTTTTACCCAGGCTAGCTTGGATGCTGTGAAGTTTCCGGGAGAGTTCAGAAGATGCGACAGACATTTCTCTTTTCCGATCTCTTCAAACGCCAGCGCACCTGTCTCCACCGCCCGGCTATCGCACCAGATGATGGAAGGACGAACCGGTTTCCCGAATTTATCCAGACAGACCAGTCCGTGCATTTGATAAGTGATGCCAATCGCCTTGATCTGGTCGTGTTTGCTGCCAGCAAGGGCTAC
>JACNKI010000087.1 GCA_014382125.1 Bacteroidota bacterium
AGAAGGATGGTTTTGCCACCCTGAACAGTGATTTCACCTGGGGAGGGATGGAGAATCAGACACTGACCTCTCTCTGCCCGAATTGCTGGTATGAGAGTCTGATTGCTCATGAGTTCGCACACCAGTGGTACGGGGATATGATTACGTGTGCTACATGGGCAGACATCTGGGTAAACGAAGGCTTTGCAACCTGGAGTGAAGCTTTCTGGTATGAAAGTTATGCCGGATATGCAGCTTACAAGGCCGATATTAACGGAAACGCAACCTGGTACCTCAATAACAATCCAGGTTGGGCAATCTCGGAACCCGAGTGGGCAACCATAACCCCGCCTCCCAGTGTGATGTTCAACTATGCGATCACATATTGCAAAGGTTCCACTATCCTTCATATGCTTCGTTATATATTAGGAGATCCCCTCTTCTTTGAGGTGTTGCAAACCTACTCCAACGATCCGGAGCTGAAGTATTATTCCGCTGTCATTCCTGATTTCATGCAGATTGTCAATGATGTGACCGGTGAAGATTACGACTGGTTCTTCAACCAATGGATCTATGAGCCCAATCACCCTCACTATCAAAACACTTATAATTTCCAGGATTTGGGTAACGACCAGTGGCAGGTGAATTTTTATACTGAACAGATTCAGCCCGATCCTGATTTTTTCAAGATGCCGATGGAACTAAAAGTCCGGTTTTCTGACTATTCCGATACTGTTGTCACCGTCATGAATGACGCTAACTACCAGTTATTCAGCTGGCAGTTTGACAAACAACCGGTTACCTTCCAGTTTGATCCGTACAACAACATCGTGATCAAGGAACAAACGACACTCGTTGGAATCACCGATCGCCATCATCAAACCGGCAAGGTACACCTCTTTCAGAATGTCCCAAATCCGGCAGAACAATCCACATCCGTTAGTTTTCAGATTGATGAGCCAATGTTTATTCACCTGGCTTTGTACAATACTATGGGGAAGGAAGTTCTTACCCTGGTCAATGAAAATAAATCACCCGGAAAACATGCAGTCACAGTTGATTGCAGCAACCTGAGACCTGGAATCTATTTATACACACTCAATGCCAACGGATTGAAGATCACGAAGAAACTGATTGTTGCCAGGTAGTTTGATTTAAAATTTCCTCGTAGATCTTAGCAGTTTAACATCTGTGAAAATCTGTGTTTTCTATGTAATCTGTGTTCAAAAAGATTAAAAATATGAAAAAGAGTTTTCTTTTCCTTGTTTTCGCCTTATCCGCCAGCATTGGAACTTCCGCAATGACTCCAGCCATCACAACTGACACCGCCCATTGGTACATGGAGCACAGTTATGATGTATTGCAATATAAACTTGAAGTGGATCTCTACGACAACTATACAACCCCCTACCCGAAAACCTTCACGGCAACTGAGATCATCACCTTCCGGGTAGACTCTACCCTGAACTCGATCATGCTGAATGCGATAAACACCTCGCTGGAGATCGATTCGGTTAACCTGGCTGCTGTTTCATACACACATACAAACGACACGTTGACACTTCAGCTTGATCAGACATACAATCCCGGAGATGTAGTGGAGGTAAAGATAAACTACCGCCATCTGGATGTAGCAGATCAGGGACTTTATGTCTCAGGAGGTTTCGTATTTACTGACTTCCCACCTGAAGGAGCACGTAAAGTGTTCCCCTGCTGGGACCGCCCCTCCGATAAAGCGACCTGGGAGCTAACCGCAAAAGTACCCATTGACGTCAGGCTTGGTTCAACAGGTTACCTGGCCGATTCCACCATTGTTGCCGATACGATATGGTATCACTGGGTTTCTGATAATCAGGTGGCTACCTACCTCATCACCTGGACATCCTACAACAACTGGTTTATCAACATCTCCTGGTGGAACAATCCGAACAATCCCAACGACAGTACGCCAATCTGGCTCTACCACAAATCAAATGAGATCCTGACCAATGTATTAACCAAGATTCCATTGATGACAGACCTTTTTTCTGAGAGATTTGGCGAGTACCCATTTGAAAAAATCGGATTCGCCACGATTACAACGTTTCCCTGGGCCGGAATGGAGAATCAGACCATGGTCAACCTGAAGCCCGGAGGGTATAACGATGAGCCTTTGATCGCACACGAACATGCCCACATGTGGTTTGGCGACCTGGTCACATGCGGAACCTGGGCCGATATCTGGCTGAACGAAGGATTTGGCACCTACTGTGCACAACTATGGTTAGAACATCAAAATGGTTACAACGTTTACAAAAACAAGATGAACTCCCTCGCCAACTACTACATCGCTTACAATCCAGGCTGGCCTATATACAACCCGGAGTGGGCGATACAAACACCCTCTGCCAATGCGCTATACAATGTAGCTATCTCTTATTATAAAGGGGCATGCGTGCTTTTTCAGTTGAGATATGTCCTGGGTGATTCAATGTTCTTTGAGGTCATGAATGCCTATGCGACAGATACAAACTATATGTATAAAAATGCCGTTACAGAAGATTTCGTGGCTGTTACGAATGCAGTGACCGGGGAGGATTACAATTGGTTCTTCGACGAGTGGGTCTATGCTCCCGATCATCCTGTTTACGCTAATGTCTGGGAGCGGGAAGATATTGGAGGGGGTCAGTTTAAGGTGATCCTGGAGATGGAGCAAACTCATACAGGTACTGTTTTTTTCAAGATGCCCATTGAGGTCCGGATCGATTTCAGTGACGGCTCAGATACGATCGTCACAGGTATGAACGATACCAATCCACAAACTCTTGAATGGATCTTTGATAAATATCCTGAAAACGTAACATTTGATCCCGGCAGGATGATCCTGCTCAAGCAAGGGAGCACCGTTGTGGGCATGAAGCAGCAGGATGAATGTGGTTTCAGGTTGAAACAGAATGAACCCAACCCCTTTCAGGACGCAACCTCTATCTCCTATTCGCTCGACAAAGAGGTAGCAGTGAAGATTACTATCCTCAATAACCAGGGGCGAATCATCCTTATCCCGGTAAACCAATCACATCAACCGGGAGAGTATAGGTTTTCATTGAATGGGGATCAACTCTCCCCGGGAATCTATTACTGTAACATGGAAGCCGGAAAAAGCATCCGGACGATCAAATTGATTCACCAGGAATAGCGGCGACAGACAGGGGCTTTTAAGAAAACTTCAGTGAATTTTTGACTTTTGTCTTGAGCAGAGCTGTTGATCCGATCTCTTTCATCTCATCGATGTATAGAAAATTCAATCCTTTGATGTATTCGGCTTTGATCTCTTCGATATCTTTCCTGTTCTCTTCAGACAGAATGATGTCGGTGATCTTTGCCCGTTTGGCTGCAAGAATCTTCTCCCGGATCCCTCCTACAGGCATCACTTTCCCACGCAAGGTGATCTCACCGGTCATCGCCATATTCTTCTTCACTTTCCGCTGTGTGAAAGCCGACGCCAAAGCTGTGAAGATGGTAATTCCTGCTGATGGACCGTCTTTTGGTGTGGCTCCTTCAGGTATATGGATATGAATATTCCATTTCTGAAACAGTTCCGGATCAATGTCAAAGTCGGCTGTGTGTGCTTTCAGGTATGCTACTGCAATGGAGGCAGACTCCTTCATCACATCTCCCAGGTTCCCGGTCAGGGTAAGTTCTCCTTTCCCTTTACTCAGGCTCACCTCGATGAACAGGATCTCTCCGCCATACATTGTCCAGGCTAGTCCGGTCACTACTCCAGCCTGTTCGTTGGTGATCTGTTTGTCTACCTGGAAGACTGGCGCCCCCAAAATAACCGGGAGATCTTTGAGCTTCAGCGTTTTATTGAAACGCTCCTTCATTACGATGGACTTTGCCCTTGAGCGAATAATCTTGGCAATCGCTTTCTCCAGTCCACGTACACCCGATTCCCGCGTATAATCCTCAATGATTTTCTGCAAGATCTCCCGCGTACAAACAACCTGTGTTTTCTTCATCCCATGTTCCTTCAGCTGTTTTGGGATCAGATGCTGGACGGCTATTTCAATCTTCTCTTCAAGCAGGTAACCAGGGAGTTCGATGACCTCCATTCTGTCGCGTAATGCCGGATGTATTGTACTCAACGTGTTTGCTGTAGCGATGAACATGATTCGGGAAAGATCGTAATCCACCTCCAGGAAATTATCGTGAAAAGCGATATTCTGTTCAGGATCGAGGATCTCAAGCAATGCTGCCTGCGGATCCCCGTTGATATTCATCCCGGCAACCTTATCTACCTCATCCAGGACATAAACCGGATTCGAAGATTTCACTTTTTTGATACTCTGAATAATTCTTCCTGGCATCGCACCAATGTATGTTTTCCTGTGCCCTCTCAACTCGGATTCATCCCGTAATCCGCCTAGCGACATCCGGATATACTTCCGCTCCAGGGCACGTGCAATGGATTTTCCTAAAGAGGTCTTTCCAACACCCGGAGGCCCTACCAGACAAAGGATAGGTGATTTCAGGTCATTCTTCAGTTTGATCACGGCAAGGAACTCAATGATACGTTCTTTGATTTTTTCCAGTCCATAATGATCCTCATCAAGTACTCTCTTCCCATGTACCAGATCCAGGTTGTCAACAGTATACTCATTCCACGGAAGTTGTACCAGCGTCTCCAGGTAGTTGATCTGGATCGAATATTCCGCTGCTGCCGGGTGCATCCGTTGAAGTTTGTTGATCTCCTTCTCAAAAACCTCCGCTACCTCCTTCGACCATTTTTTGTTTTTCGCTTGCTGCCGTAACTCCTTAACTTCCTGCATATTCGGACTCCCACCCAACTCCTCCTGAATGGTTTTCAACTGCTGGTTAAGCAAATAATCCCGTTGTTGCTTGTCCATCTCCGTCTTCACCTTCTCCTGAATATTTTGCTTAAGTTCAAGAACTTGTAATTCACTAGTCAGGTGGCCGAGTACCAGGTTTGCACGCTTTTTCAAGTCTGAAACCTCAAGTAAAACCTGCTTCTCTGTCAGTTCAATATTCAGGTTCGACGAGACAAAATGAACCAGGAACGAAGGACTCTCGATATTTTTAATAGCAAATGCTGCCTCAGAAGGGATGTTTGGCGATTTATTGATGATCTGTACCGAAAGGTCTTTCAGGGAAGAGATTAAGGCATTAAACTCTCCTTTATCTATGATGGGGTCCTCTACAATCCCATAGGCCTCAACCCTAGCCTTGATATATGGCTCCGATTGAATCAGCTCAGTTACACGAAATCTGCGTTTCCCCTGGATAATAGCAGTTGTACTGCCATCAGGCATTTGCAACAGCTTTATGATCTGCGCAACTGTTCCTGTTTCACTGAGGTCGTGAAATTCCGGATCTTCTACATTGGCATCTTTTTGTGAAACTGTACCAATGATACGTGTTGTTTTGTAGTACTCCTTGATCAGGGCGATGGACTTATCGCGGCCCACGGTAATAGGGATAACCACACCCGGAAAAAGAACCGTATTCCTCAGCGGGAGGATCGGAAGGATCTCAGGGACATCTTCCGCATTCATCTGCTCCTCATCTTCTGATGAGAGTAACGGAATAAATTCAGTTTCTGAATCGAGCAGATCGGATATAGAAAGTATATTTTTTTCGAGTGATTTTTCCATGATCACATCAGTCAATTTGTCATAAATGAAAACAAAATCAGTTGTGTGTGGTATTTACAACTATTGTACCAACGAATGAAGCGTTACATTCGCCTGTTCCCAAGGGTCAGGTTGTGAACGCTTCGCAGGAGGTTCTCTTCGGTTTCGTCAAACACTTTATTCCTCCGTTTGTATACCGCTGCAGCCACTTCGATTGCTTTGTTAAGATCATATACAGAATGGCTGGCTGTACTCCCCCAGGAGAAAGATGGGATAAAGTTCCTCGAAAAGCCTGATCCAAATATGTTCGCGTTGATTCCTACTACAGAACCTGTATTGAACATTGAGTCAATGCTGCTTTTTGAGTGATCACCCATGATCAGGCCGCAAAACTGCAGATGAGTGTTGACAAATGTCATCTTCCCATAGCTCCATACCCGAATCTCATCATAGGTATTCTTCAGATTGGAGGTATTGGTGTCTGCACCCAGGTTACACCACTCAGAGATGACAGAATGTCCGACAAATCCGTCGTGGGCTTTATTTCCATATCCAAAAAAGACTGAGTTATTCACCTCTCCACCGATCCTGCATTCCGGACCAAACGTGGATGCCCCGTAGATCTTAGCTCCCATCTTGATCTGGGTGCCTTCACAAACTGCGACAGGCCCCCGCAGCATAGCGCCTTCCATTACATTCGCATCTGCGCCAATGTAAATCGGGCCATCGGTAGCATTCAATATAGCACATTCCACACGGGCGCCTTTCTCAATAAAAATATTCTTCGCTCCAAACACATGATTGGTATCACTAAGGGGTTGAGATTTCCTCCCCTTTGTGATCAGGCTGAAATCTTCACGGAGAGCCAGGTCATTTTTAGAGAAAATATCCCAGGTATGGCTGATCTTCAAGGGCGCTTTCTTCAACTCTACCTCCTCAATCCCTTCAGAAGATGATTCACCCGGAGCGTCAAGGTCTTTTGCTGTCACGCGTATCGCGATGATGGTATCGTCATAGGCAAGTGTCTGGTCATGCTGCAGGTTCTCGATTGCTTTTACCATCGCAGCATCCGGACATACAGAACCGTTGATCAGAATGTTGTTATCCTCCTTTATAATCGGAAACTTTTGTGACAAATATCCATCAGTTAATGAAGAGGTCTTCACACCCAGGTACTTCTCCCACTTCTCACGAATCGTAAGAATTCCGACCCGGATATCTGCTACTGGCCGCATGAAAGCCAGTGGGAGTAAGTTAGTCCTAACGATGCTTTCATCGAAGAGAATATAATTCATAGTGTAATGCTTGAAAGGTTATTACAAAAATAGGCATTAACTATAAAAAAAAGCCCCCGAAAAAGAGAAACGGAGGCTTTTTTATCAAATGTTTTCAACGATTTACTTCTTCTCATTTTTATCCAGATGTTTTTGATAACGGCTCTTGAATTTATCAACCCGACCGGCCGTATCGACAAACTTCATTTTTCCGGTGTAAAAAGGATGCGATGTGTGAGAAATCTCTATTTTCACAAGGGGATACTCCATCCCGTCTTCCCATACGGTCGTCTCCTTGGTTTTAACCGTGGATTTGGTTAAGAACGTATAATCGTTGGATATATCCTTGAATACTACAAACCTGTAATCCTTCGGATGAATATCTTTCTTCATGTCAAACTATTTTAGAATGAGGGTGCAAAAGTAATGCTTTTTCTTGAATTAAATGTTTTCCGGGCTAAATTTTTTCAAGAAGAAACCGGAGAGTATCTACTCCGTCAGCATAATCACTTAATGCAGGATTCTGAGTGCTTCCGGGAGAGATAGTTCCTTCAACTCCGGGATCCAGACTCACGATACATTGGATCTGATCCTGATGTTGAGTAAGTGAACGAGTCACACTGGAAATATCCTTGTAATATTCGTAATGAATAACCGAAACCGGAGCAGCCAACTGTTCATGCTCAATCAGCAGGTAGAACCCTCCATCCAGAAAAGGGATTCGGTTAACCAGGTAAAGTGACTTGTAATAATCCAGATTGTTCCTGTATTTCACATGATTGAAGAACTCCTGATACGTGAGAAGCGCCTTGTTAAGAGGAGTAAAATCATAATCTTTTGGGATATACAGTTTGGAAACACTGCGGCAACCAAGACCAAAATAGATAAAAACATCCTTGGCCAGATGTTCGAGATCATCCTGCGACTCCATACCTGTCAGAATAGCCACTCCCGAACGGTTTTTGCGAATGATGTTCGGGTGTTTTCCGAAATAACGTTCAAAATACCGGGAGGTGTTACTGCTCCCCGTAGCGATTACAGCATCGATATTACTGATCTTACCTGTTACCAGATTGACCTTCTCTTTCCAGGCAGTTTCCAGCAACATCAAGCAGTTCATCAATGCCGGGATCAGAATGGAATCTTGCGAGGAGAGCCGGGCCACCAGCGTATGGTTGGTCATCAATACAGAGAGGAGGTCATGGAAACCCACCATCGGGATGTTGCCGGCCATGACCACACCTATCCTCTTTCCATCACGGGTACTCAGAATTCCATTCCGGTATGGATCCAGCCAGTCAACCAACCGCTCGTCCGTAAGGTTGTTGCCCCAATATAGAAGCATTTGGAGAATATGATCACAGGTGAACCAGGGATTCTCAATCTCTGCCTCCCGGATGGCTTTCTCAATCAGGTTCCGGCTCGTTTCCCAGATCGCAGGATCCAATGATTTCAGATCACAGGAGTTTGTATATGCATGGAGAACCTGCCCAAGGGAGGCAAATGAAGAAATTCTTTGTTCCAGCGTCATTCTCACGGATTTTTCGCAAATTTACACAATCAAACCAACAACTCAGAGATCTATCTCCCTTCATCCATGATGAGAACCGGTGTTATTGTCTGCGTATTTATTGTGATGCAACTTTTTCAATTATCCGGTACAGCGCAGCTGTTCAACACCATTAATCAAGCAGAAGACAGCTTGAAGAAGCTCTTCAGCCTGGCAACCGACAGGATCGAGATGGAAACAAGGAGGTCATCCGGTCAACAATTTGCCACGCTCTTTTATCAAACACTGGAGATGCAGGGATCTTTTACATACCCGTTTGACTCTCTACCCACCATTTCAAAACTGACCTCTCCCGACAACACGTTCCGGCTCTATACCTGGAATATTCCACTCCTGTCAGGAGCCAATACCTTTTACGGTGCAATCCAGTTTATCACTGAAGCGAGCGATTCATTTCATGTTATTGTATTGCATGATAAAAGTGAGGAGATCCTCCAGCCCGAGATCAGAATATTGTCGCCTCAGCAATGGTTCGGAGCAATCTATTACCAGGTTATCCCGGAACAAACCCTCACAGGAGAGGTGATATATACCCTGTTAGGCTGGCATGGAGAGAACCTGTTATTGACCACCCGGCTGATAGATATCCTCTCAATATCTCCTTCCAGGGAAGTGCAGTTTGGCAAACCCATGTTTTGCAACTATGAAGAGAGCAAACCGAGCAGAATCATTTTTCGATACGCTGCAAAGGCTTCTATGATATTGCGGTATGAAGAACAATATATTGTCACCTCAAAAAAGTGGAACATAAAACGGAGAGAGTATGAATCTCAACTCGAAAAAGCGTTTGTAATCGTGAGCGACAGACTTGTACCTTCCGATCCACAACTTGCCGGTCAATATGAATATTATATCCCGGCAGGAGATGCTGTGGACGGGTTTATTTTCAGAGATGGATGCTGGCATTTTATCGAAGATATTGACGTCAGAAACCCAAAGTAAAGATAGCGCGTGATCCCCAGCCCTGCTCTTTTTTTTTTAATAAATATTATTTTATATTTAACTCCAAAGAATGTTTGGATCTCATTATTTTTTATAGTAATATTGCATAGCAATAAAAGTCCATAATTAATCTAATTTTTATTCTATGAAAAAGCATAATTTTAACGCAGGACCCTCCATCCTTCCACGAATTGCTGTGGAAAACTCCGCACAAGCTATCCTCGACTTAAACGGAAGTGGTCTGTCCATTCTGGAGATCTCACATCGACACAAAGATTTCCAGGTCATCATTGATGAGGCAGTTGCACTCTTCAAAGAGTTATTGAATATTCCTGAAGGATACCATGTTCTTTTCCTTGGTGGTGGCGCCAGTACACAATTTGTCATGGTTCCATTTAACCTCCTGCAAACCAAAGCAGCTTATCTGGAAACTGGTGCCTGGGCAAAAAAAGCGATCAAAGAAGCCAAGCTTTTTGGCGAAGTTGATGTGGTAGGCTCTTCAGCAGATAAGAATTTCAGTTACATACCCAAAGGGTACACCGTTCCTGCTGATGCGGATTATTTCCACATCACCACCAACAACACGATCTTCGGAACCGAGATTAAGCACGATATTGATTCTCCTGTGCCTCTGGTTGCTGATATGTCATCAGACATCTTCAGCCGTCCGGTTGACATTAATAAATATGGGCTCATTTATGGTGGGGCTCAAAAAAACCTGGGTCCGGCTGGTGTTACCTTTGTCATCATCCGTGATGATATCCTCGGAAAAGCAGAGCGGCCTATTCCATCCATGCTCGATTACACCATCCAGATCAAGAACGGTTCCATGTTCAACACTCCCCCCTGTTTCGCTATTTTTACCTGTTTGGAAACCCTCAAATGGATCAAAGCCTCGGGTGGTGTAAAGAAGATCCAGGAGATGAACGAAAAGAAAGCTGCCTTGCTCTACCAGGCGATTGATAACAGCAAGATGTTTACCGGCCCTGTAGCCAAAGAAGATCGCTCTCTAATGAACATCTGCTTTGTGATGAAAGAGCATTACAAAGACAAAGAGGAGGCTTTCATGGAGTTTGCCAAGGGAAAAGGGATGGTAGGCATCAAAGGCCACAGATCCGTTGGCGGTTTCCGCGCATCCACCTATAATGCGCTTCCGATCGAGAGTGTACATGCACTCATCGGTTGTATGCATGAATTTGAAAGCGAAAACGCATAAGCACAATCATGTAAGGGCGACCTGTCAGGTTGCCCGCTAAAACATATAAGTATGACAAAAGTATTAATTGCTACTGAAAAACCATTTGCCCCGGTTGCCGTTACAGGTATCCGCGAAGTGGTTGAAGAGGCCGGGTATGAACTCGTCCTGCTTGAAAACTATACCAGTAAAGATGAGCTGATCAAAACCGTTTCCGATGTCGATGGGATGATCATTAGAAGCGATAAAGCCGACAAAGATGTCATCGATGCCGGAACGAACCTGAAGATTGTAGTCCGGGCCGGTGCCGGATACGATAACGTCGACCTGCAAGCTGCTTCTGCAAAAGGAGTAGTTGTGATGAATACACCGGGACAAAACTCCAACGCCGTTGCAGAACTTGCTGCCGGTATGATGGTTTATTATGTCAGGAATTTCTTCAATGGCAAGTCAGGGACAGAATTGAAAGATCGGACACTGGGAATTCACGCGTATGGTTATGTTGGTAAGAATGTCGCCAGGATAGCAAAGGGATTCGGCATGCATGTTTGCGCCTTCGATCCTTTTATCCCCAGAACAGAGATAGAGAACGACGGCGTCAAATGTGTTGATACCTTGGAAGAACTGTACAAAACCTGTCAGTTCATCTCGTTGCACATTCCATCCAACAGCCAGACCAAACAATCGATAAACTACGCCCTTTTATCCATGATGCCGGAAAATGCCGTTCTGGTGAATACAGCACGTGCAGAGGTAATTCATGAAGAGGAGTTGCTGAAGGTTTTTGCTGATCGTACCGACTTCGCCTATCTCACCGATATTGCACCAGCAAACAGAGAGGATCTTGAAGCTGACTATTCGGCCAGATTCTTTGCTACACCTAAGAAAATGGGGGCACAAACACTCGAAGCAAATGTCAATGCCGGCATTGCCGCAGCAAAACAAATTGTTGGCTTCATCAGTAACGGAGATACTACATTTCAGGTAAATAAGTAAAAAAACGATATGCTGAAGGAGCATTTTTAGAATATCTTTGTATCTTAGTGTTCCTTAAGCAGCTCATCTATGGAAAACGAACAGGAAAAACCCACCACCTTTTTTAGGTTTGAAGACTTGAGAATCTATCACAAATCCCTTGATTATATCGATTCCCTATATTCATTAGCAGCTGATTGCCAAGAGGAGAAACTAGCCAAACTATTTTTTGATAAGTTTCTCGCTTCAGCACAAGGGATTGCATCGAATATTGCAGAGGGTTCCTCCAGAAATAAAAGTCAGTTTATCTATTACCTGAAAATGGCCAAGAGTTCTGTCAGAGAGTGTGTGGTTTTATCGACTATTGGACAACAGCGTGCGTATATCAATGACGAAGAGTATGACAATTCAAAGAATTACCTGATGGAGATGACCAAAATGATCGGCGCCCTTATTGGAAGCCTCCAGCGCAGTGTGAAAGATAGTGATTCTGAAAGTGAACCAGTTACCGAGTAATGGCTATTTTGAAAGCATTCAAAGGTCTCAGACCTCCAAATGAGATCGAAAAAGAACTTGCCTCACGTCCGTATGATGTTCTGAACTCCCAGGAGGCAAGAGTAGAAGCTGATGGAAATCCCTACTCTCTTTTACATATCATCAAACCAGAGATCGATCTTCCTAAAGGTATGGATGAACACGATCAGCAGGTATATGATAAGGCCAAAGAGAACTTTGAGAAGTTCAAAGAGAGAGGATGGCTTGTACAGGATGGTAAAGAACATCTCTATATTTATGCCCAGACGATGAATGGGAAGACCCAGTATGGTATTGTGGGTTGTGCCGGTGTAGATGATTACCTGAATGGGATCATTAAAAAACACGAGCTCACACGACATGTGAAAGAGGAAGATCGAATGAAACATGTGCGGATCACGAATGCCAACATGGAACCTGTCTTCTTTACCTACCCCGCCGTTAAAGAGATCGATGAGATCGTTGAAGCCTACGTGAAATCACACGATCCGGTGTATGATTTTGTTGCTGATGATGATATTGGACACCATTTCTGGGTGATAGAAGATGATGAGGTCATGACCAGGATCATCTCCCTCTTCAACGAGATTCCGTATACCTATGTGGCTGACGGACATCATCGTACAGCTGCAGCAGCCCTGGTAGGGAATGAAAAACGCAAGCAGAATCCAGACTATTCAGGAGATGAGGAGTTCAATTATTTTCTGGCGGTTCATTTCCCTGATGATCAACTCTCTATCATAGATTACAACCGCGTGGTAAAAGACCTGAACGGATTATCTGACCAGGAGTTCATGAACAAACTGGAGGAGGGATTCATAATGGAATCCAAAGGGAGTGCGATTTACAAACCTGATAAGCTACACAATTTTTCGATGTACCTTGATGGGAAATGGTATTCCATGACTGCCAGGCCGGGAACCTATGATGATACAGACCCGATCGGGGTGCTTGATGTGACGATCTTATCGCAGCTAATCCTCGACAAGATCCTCGGGATCAAAGATCTGCGTACCGACAAGCGCATTGATTTTATTGGTGGTATCCGCGGACTTGGGGAGTTGAAAAGACGAGTGGATAGCGGTGAGATGAAAGTCGCTTTTGCCCTCTATCCAGTCTCGATGAAACAACTCATCGACATTGCAGACACAGGCAATATCATGCCACCAAAGACCACATGGTTTGAGCCCAAACTCAGAAGCGGTCTGGTTGTACACTCACTGGATGACTAGAAACTGGATCCTGGATCCTAGATGCTGGATATCACTTGGTTTCTTTTTTAATCTTCTAAGTATTCCCTGAATACCTCCTGCAGGTATGCCTTTCCCTCCATTACGAGTGTATCCTGACGTTTCACGGAAGGTTTGAAGAAGTAGAAATCGGGAATATGTTTATCGAATGAGAAGTAGCCGCCGGGGCGAATCCACCCCCCCCCATTTTCGTTCGTAAAATAAGCAAAATCAGAGACGTAAGGATTAAACAGGTTCTTGCTCCAGTGAAACTTTCCGGCCGGTACGTTCATCTGAGCAAGGAGGGTGGTGGCGATATCATGCTGGTTGCCAATCTTCGGCCAACATGTACCCCGGAACTCTTCTCGTATCACATTCCCATAAAAGAGCATTGGGATCTTGTGATATTCACGTGAATGAGGATGCCAGTTGTAATATGAATTATGGCTATGGTCAGCCACGATGATAAACAGGGTGCTGTCGTACCAGGATTTCTCTCTGGCCTTTTCAAAGAATTCACCCAGACAATGATCTGTATATAAAGCAGCGTTGATCCACTCCCGTTCATTGTCGCCCCAGGTTAATGGTTTTTGAAAAGGCTGGTCCCAGGGAGAGTGTGTGCTCAGCGTAAACAGTATAGCAAAGAAAGGTTGCTTTTCACCGGTTAAATCATCCGCCATAAAATCAAGGGTGAACTCATCATGGATACCCAGTTTTCCCCGTGGAAGATCATCCGGAAAGTCATAAATCTCCATGATCTTGTCAAATCCGTTGTAAAAGATATATCCCTTGATATTTCCATAGATCAGTTGCCCTCCAAAATAAAAAGCAGTCGTATACCTCTCTTTCTCCAGAGATTGAGATAGACTAGGCAATTTGGAGTATTTATCAGGCTGAATGGTGATACAGGATACCGGATGTGCAGGGAAGCCGCCCAGAATTGAGGCCATGCCCTGTTCCGAGCGGGCTCCGGATGAATAAATCTCCGAAAATAGGATCCCACCTTCCTGCAATCTCCTGAACTCCGGGGTGATCCCGGGTTTCCCTCCCAGATCTTCGATCAGATCCGCCGACCAACTTTCCAGCATGATTATAACTATATTAGGCCGCCTGGTGGTTAATATATTTATTGTCGTATCTTTTTCTACATCGTAAATCTGTTTTACCAGCTTTTGAGCCACATGCTCCTCCATAAATACATATGGGTTCTGATCGAAATTCTGAAGGTTTTCAAATACACTGATATAGAGATTAAAGACGTTATTAACAGAGGCGACATTTAACAGATTATGTGTTGAGAAAAATGACTCGCTCTGGTTAATCGGGATCTCCTGAGTTCCGCCTCTCATGCCGAGGAACATCAGGCAGGGCGTGATGAGGAGAAATCCCATGCTGAACCACCAGTTTCGCAGAAGGTTTATGATGTTCGGGTAGAACCAGCGCAGGTAGATAAAAATCCCTGTTCCTGTCATGATAAGCAGGAGCAACAGGAGAATAAAAAAGTCAGAAGTCTCAGCAGAGTTATAGATCTCTGAAGGATTCCTCATGTAATTGATAACCTTGTAACTTAATTTAGTCTTCCATTCACTGTAGATCCCCATCTCCCCGGCAGCTGTCAGAGCGTAAAAGGTGATCATGATCATCGTATAGATCTTGTTGACCAGATTCAGCCAGCGTGGGCTATAAACAGATTGAACCATCAGAACCAGGAAAGGAATGGTCATAAAATAACAGGCTGTAGCCAAATCAAGAGGCAACGAGTGATAAAAAACACCAGCCACTTCCCAGAAAGAGATCTGCTCCACAGAAATCAGCCGGATGTGATAAAGCACGAAAACCAACCGTGTGAAATTGAAGAAGAGAATCCAGAAAATAAGTTGTCTGAAAAAAGAACCCAGTATCTGCTTCATGATCGTAGAAAAGACAAAATTAGTTGATTGTTTACAACGACCAAATGATTAATTTTGTTATTTATAAAGCGCTGCAAATAATGTACATTGAAGAGAATCTACGGAAAGTAGAACAAGATATCCCCGAAAACGTCAAACTGGTTATCGTCTCTAAAACTCAATCACCTGAAGTGATCCGGAAAGTATATGACGCAGGACATCGGGTTTTCGGTGAGAACAAAGTGCAGGAACTTGTAGCTAAACAACCGGAACTGCCGGAAGATATCGAATGGCATTTCATCGGACACCTGCAACGGAATAAAGTCAGACAGATCGTTCCGGTTACAGCAATGATCCAAAGCATTGACAGCCTCAGGCTTCTCCGGGAAGTGAATAAGGAAGCTGTCAACGCCAACAGAGTTATCGATTGTTTGCTTCAGTTTCATATCGCAACCGAAGAGTCGAAATTCGGACTTGAATTGAAGGAAGCGGAGGAGATCGTGGATTCTCCGATATACGAAGAGATGCAAAATATCCGGCTTTGCGGGGTAATGGGCATGGCAACCTTCACTGATGATAAAAAATTAATCACTCAGGAATTCAGCCATTTACGCTCCATTTTTCAGAAGCTGGAGAATACCTATTTTAGCAATGATCCGGCATTCAGGGAAATTTCTATGGGGATGACCGGGGATTACCGATTGGCTATTGATCAGGGAAGTACAATTGTACGGATCGGCACTGCCATATTCGGGCCACGTAACTATGTATAGTGTAAAAATTATAAGGAGTTGACTATGAAGCGAAATTTTCTTCTTTTGGCACTGTTTGGACTCGTTTGCGGACTTACCCTTAGTGCCCAGATATATCTTCCGAAGAAAGCATACATGCACCTGGTCGGACGAATCAATGATCAGCAGGAGATCACCCTGAATCTGGTTAAAGTCAATGATAGTATGTATGCTGACCTGGTTTACAACAACGAAACGTGTACACATGCTGTCCTTTTCGGAAAGGTCGATCCGGAGAATGGAAGTTTCTGGTTAAAACATCCTTTTTGCGACACGGGAATGGTGTTTAACGGCAATTTTATTACGCGCCAATCTTTATCAGGTAATCTCGAGTCGGAAGATGGAGAAAAGCAATATCCGTTTGTCCTGGTTGAAAGTTATCCTGCAGGATCGTTGCCTCTACTCGTCTATTTCAAAGAGATGGCTATTAAGCTTGTCGAAAAAGAGGAGTCACCGCAAGCGGAGATTCACCAGTGCCTGATAGTCCCTGGCGAATCCAGCAACCCGATTATCTCAGACTCCTTACAAAATATGATGATTCAAAGTTATACGACAGTTAAATCGGTACCCCGTGATCCGGGATCTGTTCTGGCATCGGTTCAAAACCAATTTATTGACAACTATCTCTCCAGTAATAAATCGCTCTATGAATCTATGCCCGAATCGGCAAGCATGAACTGGACATTGCTTAAATTCATGCATGTTTTATACAATGACAATTACCTGTTATCATATTACTTACTGAGCTATGCATTTACCGGAGGGGCTCATGGGATGGAGACCCAGGAGTTCACGGTAATAAATATGCAAAATGGAATCCCTCTGACCCTGGCAGAAATTTTCAACAAAGGATTTGAGCCGGATTTAACATCCGTACTTACCAGGAAACTAAAAAAAATGTACCACTTATCTGCTCAAGACAGGCTTACCGATCATGGGTTTTTTGTTGATGATATCACTCCAACATCCAACTTCTATGTAACGGGAAACGGTATCGGGTTCTACTACAACCACTACGATATTGCACCCTATTCAAATGGTCCGACCGATATCCTTGTCCCATTTGATGAATTAAAGGGAATGATCAAAGAGAAAAGCCCGATCAGCGTTCTGAAATAATGCTCTCTGAGGAAGTTTATTTGGCTATTTAAATAGAAGCCCGAATAAACCGATCCTTACCCTGCATATCTTTCAACACATCGATCTTTTGGAAACCGGCTTTCTTCAGAATTGAAACACAAGTCTGTCCGAACCGTTCATGAATCTCAACATAGAGAATTCCGCTGTGTTTCAGGTGTTTCATAGAAAAATCAGCGATGGCCTGGTAGAAAAGTAACGGATTCTCATCGGGAACAAAAAGTGCGGAAGCGGGTTCATGATCCAACACATTGGCATGCATCTTAGTTTTGTCACTCTCCGGAATATATGGTGGATTGCTGATAATGGTATTGAACCAGGTGAACTCCAGGGAAGTCTCTGTGTGGAGAATATCTACCCTTCGAAAATCGACACACAATTGATTCTTCGAGGCATTTTGCATGGCTATTTCAAGGGCTGCCTGTGAGTTATCGATGGCTGTCACCCCACTGTGTCGAAATGCATCCTTTATTGCCAGCGCCAGGCATCCTGACCCGGTGCCAATATCCAGAAAAGAGGGATCTGGTAGTTGCATTTGCTCATGATCCTGAATGACCAAAGCCGCTAACTCCTCAGTTTCTGGCCTGGGGATCAAAACAGCAGGCGTAATCCGAAGGCTCAAACCCAGAAACTTGGTGCTTCCAATTATATATTGTATCGGGACTGACCTATGTAACTGTTCCAACGCATTTTCAAAGATTTTTTGCGACGGCTCATTAAGTAATGTTGCTTTCTTCAAGTGAACATCTGCTCTGCTCCATCCCAGGTGATGTTCAAACAAACGAAACAACATAGATCTGATCTCTTCTGCAGGATAAAGCGGTTGTAACTGTTGCTGAAAAACAGAAAACAGATCTCCGACAGATTTTTCAGCCAATATCATTGGACGAAATTAGAAAATAAAATAACTTCGCCTGAGAAATGAAATCTTCCGATTCATATAAATCGATTGAAGGAATTTCAAAAGGCACGTATCGCGAAAAAGCAAGTAAGTTTATCTCGTTTGCCATTCCCGTCTCCAGTGTGAAGGAGGTAAAAGAGCATCTCACCCGGCTCAGGAAAGAGTATTACGATGCCAACCATCACTGTTATGCCTATCGGATAGGCTATCCGGAGTATGTTTACAGAATCAACGACGATGGGGAACCATCCGGTTCCGCTGGTAAACCGATATACGGGCAGATCCTCTCACGGCAGCTTTCTGATATACTGGTAGTGGTGATCCGCTACTTCGGGGGAACAAAACTTGGTATTCCCGGATTGATTCATGCATATAAAACAACTGCACAGGAAGCCCTTGATCATGCAAAAAGATGTACCCACGTTTTGGTTGATAGGTATACAATCAAATTCAACTATCTACAGATGAATGATGTGATGAGAATCTTGAAACAGGAGAAGGCAGAAATAATATCTCAGGAGTGTGATAACGATTGTAAAACTGATTTTTCTATCCGAAAATCGAAAAGTGAAAAATTGAAAAGCAGATTATCAAAGCTCATGAACATATGTATATATGAATGATGCACGTCAGGATCACGCATTTACTTTTTTAATTCAGTCTTTTTAACGCTAAAAAATGTGAGATATTCATATCGCACTGTATATCAGCGTATTATACATTTAGAATTATTATAAATAATCAGCTTTGTCATTTCAAGTAAAGCGCTATTATACAAACACATACGTGGCTGAATAACTCGTTTCTCATTCACTATTAAGGCCTATAAAGTTCTGCCACTGTCAATTTTTTTACAAAATCAATGAAAAAAAATTTTTTTATTCAACATTTTTTTCAAAATTTTGTTAATAATTTGATGCTCCCCGAATCCTACAGGAACTTGACTAGCACCGAGAACCTAACAGCTTGATATAAAGTACGATAACTTAATTTTTAACAATAGCACCCTCTAGCCATACGTGTTAATGGAAAAGAATGTAGTTGAAGTTTGGGAAAATTGTCTGAAGATTATTAAGGATAACATAAATTATCAAAGCTACAAAACATGGTTTCTACCGATTAAACCTTTAAAACTCCAGGATCTCGTATTAACAATTCAGGTTCCAAGTCAGTTCTTTTACGAATGGCTCGAAGAGCACTACATTAGTTTACTGAAGAAAACAATTAAGAAAGAACTGGGACAGGAAGGCCGTTTGGAGTACAGCATCATCATGGATAATTCTGAGAATGACCCCGGGCCATTTGCCGTCCATGTTCCAACAACAGAAAAAGAAGCAACAAAAAATCCTTCGGTTTCCATGCCAATTGATCTAAACCGTGGAGCTTCCAAAGAGATACCCAATCCATTTATCATCCCCGGTTTGAAAAAGATTAAGGTCAATTCTCAGTTGATAGAGAGCTACTCAATTGACAATTTCATTGAAGGGGATTGTAACCGCCTTGCTCGCTCCGCCGGTTTTGCCGTGGCAGAGAATCCCGGTAAAACAGCTTTCAACCCATTACTGATCTACAGCCAAACAGGTTTGGGTAAAACTCATCTGTCACATGCCATAGGACTACAGGTCAAAAATAAATTCCCTGATAAAACAGTCCTTTACGTCACGACAGACCAGTTTATCAACCAGTTCATCGACTCGGTTAAAAACAATAACCAAAACGACTTCATCCATTTTTATCAGATAATCGATGTGTTGATTATCGATGACATTCATAATCTTGCTGGAAAAGAGAAGACACAGGATGTTTTCTTCCATATATTCAACCATTTGCACCAGAAGAGCAATCAGATCATTCTAACATCTGATAAGCCGCCTGTGGAGATGAAGGGCATAGAGCCCCGTCTCCTTTCCCGATTCAAATGGGGACTTTCTGCCGACCTGCAGATCCCTGACCTGGAAACACGCATTGCTATCCTCCATAATAAACTTTACAACGACGGCATCGATGTCCCACAGGAAGTCGTTGAATACCTGGCATACAGTATCAACACCAATATCCGTGAACTGGAAGGAGCACTTATCTCCCTTCTGGCCCAATCATCCCTGAATAAGAAGGTGATTACGCTGGAACTTGCGAAACAGATGATCGATAAGTTCGTAAAGAACACCTCGCGGGAGATTTCGATCGACTACATTCAGAAAGTTGTTTGTGACTATTTCAACATCCCTATTGAAATGATCCACTCCAAAACCCGGAAACGGGAGATCGTGCAAGCCAGACAACTTTCGATGTTTTTCTCCAAAAAGCATACAAAAGCATCTTTGGCAAATATCGGTCTCCATTGCGGAAACAAGGATCACGCCACGGTTTTGCATGCTTGCCGAACAGTTAACAACCTGGTGGAAACCGATAAGCAATTCCGTCAGTTTGTGGAGGAGCTGGATAAGCGGATCAAATTGTAACTCACTCTTTTTCTCATGAAGGTCTTATTTGTTTGCACCGGAAACATCTGCCGGTCACCCTTAGCTGAAGGTGTCTTGCGCTCAAAATATATTGAGTTGGCTATTGATGCTCATATAGACTCGTGCGGATTTGAGGCCTATCACTTCGGAGATCGTCCGGATCACCGGGCTCAAAAAGTCGCCCGGACGAATGGGATCGACATCTCAAACCATTCGGCCAGAAGGTTCATTGTTGAGGATTTCGATCGGTTCGATAAGATATTTGTAATGGATTCATACCATTACCAGGCAGTGATGAGTATTGCACGGAATGACCAGGACCGTGAGAAAATTGATTTTGTACGCAACGCTGTCTATCCCGGGCGAAACCTGCCTGTCAGAGATCCCTATTACGATGATTTCTATGCATTTGAAGAGGTGTTTGAGCAACTGGATGAAGCGTGTGAGAAGATAGCAGAGATAGCTGTTACATTCAACAAATCATGACCACAACTCCCTCTCTCCAACCCTCCTCACAAGAGATTCGCGATGCACATACCCGAATCCTCCCACATATTCACTGTACACCGTTAATTTCAAACCAGAGCATCAATAAAATAGTGGATGCTGAACTCTTTTTTAAATGTGAAAATATGCAGAAGGTCGGTGCGTTCAAAGCCAGGGGGGCTACCAATGCGGTATTATCACTATCCAAAGAACTACAGGTAAAAGGGGTCGCAACTCACTCTTCCGGCAACCACGCTCAGGCACTCTCCTGGGCAGCTTCGTTGATTGGAGCAGAAGCCCATATCGTTATGCCCTCTAACTCAAACCGGGTAAAGATAGAAGCAGTAAAAGGATATGGCGGGAAGATCACCTTCTGCAAACCGACACTCTCTTCCCGCGAAGCCACACTGGAAAAAGTTATCGGGGAAACAGGCGCCACAGAGATCCATCCTTACGACAACATCCATATCATTGCCGGTCAGGCAACAGCGACTATTGAGATGCTTGAAACTGCAGGAGCACTTGATATGGTGATGGCACCGGTAGGTGGTGGCGGACTGCTGAGTGGAACAGCTCTCGCTTGTCACTATTTTGCTCCAACCACGAAGGTTGTTGCCGCTGAACCCGAACAAGCTGATGATGCCTTCCGCTCCTTTACTCAACGGAAATTCATCCCGTCAGTCAATCCAACTACCATTGCAGACGGCTTGCGAACCTCCCTTGGCGAGATAACCTTTCCGATCATCCTGAATTATGTAACAAGGATATTTACAGTAAAAGAAGAGACCATCATCACAGCGATGCGGTTGATCTGGGAACGGATGAAGATCCTGATCGAACCATCTGCCGCTGTACCACTGGCTGTTTTCCTTGAAGGTCATGATGAACTGAAAGGCAAGCGGGTCGGAGTTATCTTATCCGGAGGGAATGCAGATCTGGACAACTTACCCTGGAGCAAATGACAAGAGGTACATTATACCTGATCCCAACCACGCTGGGAGATACAAGTCCGGAAGATCTCCTGCCCGGAAAGACCCTCTCCCTGATCCGTTCCCTCTCGACGTTCATTGTAGAAGAGATAAAACCTGCCCGCTGGTTCCTCCGGAAAGCCGGTTACACTGGTAATTTCGAAGCAATGAACCTCCAGATCTTCAATGAACATACCGACAGGAATGATCTCATGCCATTCATCCAGCCAATGCTTGATGGCATCGATACAGGATTACTCTCTGAAGCAGGGACACCGTGCATTGCCGACCCCGGTGCAGAGATCGTTGAGCTGGCCCATCAAGTTGGAATAAAGGTCGTCCCGTTGTCAGGCCCGAGCTCAATTTTACTGGCGCTATCAGCCTCAGGATTCAATGGCCAGAATTTTGTGTTCCACGGTTATCTCCCCATTGAAAAGAGAGAGCGGCAGCGAAAGATCAAGGAGATTGAACGCGCAGCATACGACAAAGATCAGACGCAGATTTTCATTGAAACACCATACCGGAACACGGCCCTGCTGGGCGCGCTCAGCCAAACCTGTAAGCCTTCTTCGCGACTTTGCATGGCGATCAACCTGACAACAGCGAAGGAGCAAATTCTCGTTCAAACAATCGCCGACTGGCGAGTGAGCAAAACAGATGTACATAAAAAACCGGCAGTATTTTTACTTTATCGCTAAATCCAGACCTTTTGTAATATTATTCGTTTCATAACGTCTAACAAGATTCATCTTATAACACACCATTTTGGAAACGATCCTTTTAATTAACCAACTTTCGAAACGCTACGGCCGGATCCAGGCTGTCAACCAGCTATCGCTGGAGGTCGCCAAAGGACAAGTATTTGGTATCCTGGGGCCAAACGGGAGTGGAAAGACAACAACCCTGAGCATGGTCCTCGACCTGGTCAGGCCCGACAATGGAACCTTTGAATGGTTCGAAGAAACCCCAACAAAAGAGAGCCGGAAGCGGATCGGTGCGGTGATTGAAACTCCTAATTTCTTCCCCTATCTCAGTGCCCGGAAAAACCTGGAAATCGTAGCGAAAGTTAAAGGTTACGACTACAATGATATAGATCATACATTGGAAGTAGCCGGGCTTTTTGATCGCCGGCACGATAAGTTCAAGACGTACTCTTTTGGGATGAAACAACGTTTAGCCATTGCATCTGCCCTGTTGAATCAACCTGAAGTAATGATCCTGGATGAGCCGACTAATGGTCTTGATCCCCAAGGAATTGCACAAGTCAGGGAGTTGATTCTCCAGGTGGCTAAAGAGGGTATCACCATCATCCTGGCGAGCCATCTTCTGGATGAAGTTCAAAAGATCTGTGACCATGTGGCAGTGTTGAACAAAGGCAATTGCCTCTTCGCAGGAGAAGTTCATGAAGTGCTGGCCATATCTGATTGTATCGAGTTGGCAGCTGAAGATAATCAAACGCTGAAGGAAGCCATAGAGAGTCATCCCGGTTTTAAATCCCTGACGGAAACAGACGGTATCATAATGGCAGTATTCTCAGATAATATTCCACCCGGAAAGGTCAACGATTATCTCCAACAAAAAGGGATCACCCTCACACATCTCTCCGAACGGAAACGGACACTGGAACAACATTTTTTGGAACTCCTGAAAGACAACCCTTCATGAAGCTGATAACCATAGAATTAAAAAAGATACAGACCTATCGAACTTTCTGGATCATTTTCGGCCTATATTTTGGTTTCCTGGCTCTCGGAATCATCATGGCTGAATTTATGGTCAACGCCATGGTAGATGATGTGAATAAACGTCTCCCTATCCCTCTCCCCCATGCAGTACTCTTTAACTTTCCAGACATCTGGCAAAACCTGACATTCTTTGCCAGTATCCGCTACGTGTTGATCTTCCCCGCAATCGTTATTATTATACTGACAACAAATGAATTTTCATACAAAACTGTCAGGCAAAACGTCGTCAATGGCATGTCCAGAAACGAGTTCATCTTTGCCAAACTTCAAATTGTTTTGTTGCTTACGCTGGTGATCACATTTATTCTTACCCTTGTCATGTTTATCCTGGGATTGATCCACTCTGATAGCCAGAGTCTTACGATGATGTTTGACAAGTTCCGTTTTGTATTTGGCTTCTTTGTACAGATGCTCACCTTCCTCTGTTTTGCTTTTTTTGTTGGATTTATCTTCCGGCATACCGGATTGGCTATAGCACTTTTTACGCTATATGTACTTATCATCGAACCCGTTATCTACTTTGTGTTCCGGGCCCCATTTATGTGGGAGAACACAATCTATACGTATCTTCCTGTTAACTCGGTGGTCCGTGTTGTCGAATACCCCGCCATACCGGCATTGGAAAGGTTGATGGACTTTCAGTTACAGGGAGAGGTCACCCTGCTGTCCTGTGCGATTCCCATCCTCTATTCAGTCGTGATGATTGCGATCGTATACTGGTCTTTCAATAGAAAGGATCTATAATCGTGAACAGTGAATTTATTCTCAGTTGATTTCTGCCAATGCCCTTAATCTGCTCAAAAGTGGTGGATGTGAATAGTGAAAGAAAACATACAACGGGTGTGGCCGGAGATTGCTCAATTGGTTCACTGATAACTTTTTAAGAGCGTTCTGCAGAGAGACAGGGTTGTAATTAATCCCTGCAAATCTATCGGCGGCATACTCGTTGGTTCGTGACAGCATACTCTCCAGGATTCCCAGGATAAATGACAACGGGCTGTAAAGCAACCCAAATGCAAGGATCCCCAGGTAAAAACCGGGTATGGCATGAAGTCCTGAAAAGCCCGATAGGGCTTGGCATAGTAAGTCAGACAACGCACTATCCTTGCGAATGAATAACGAAAGGATAAACAGCATCAATCCAGTCTGAAGGATAGAGAGAATGATTCCCTGAAGGGTATGTTTTTTTTTATAATGACCGATTTCATGTGCCAGCACGCCAACCAACTCTTCAGTTGTGTGATCCCTGATCAGCGTATCATATAACACGATCCGCTTTTTTCCACCCAAACCGGTAAAGTAAGCATTCGCTTTTGTGGAGCGTTTTGAACCGTCAATCACGTAAATATTCTTCAGTCTGAATCCTACTTTATTCGCAAACGATTCGATTGCATCACGTAATTCCCCTGAGTCCAAAGGCTTTTGTTTATTGAATAGCGGAACAATCAGGTTGGAATAGAACATACTCATAAAGATCATGAAAAGGGTAATCACTCCCCACACAATGAGCCAGAAATAGTTCCCGGTAGTTGTGTAAATCCAGATGATCAACGCCAGAATCCCGCCTCCTATCAGAACTCCCAGCAGCCAACCCTTCAACTTATCCAGGATAAAGGTCTTGATTGTAGTCGTATTGAATCCAAACTTCTCTTCAATAACGAACGTACCATAGAGTTCAAATGGAGTCATAACAAGTGAAGAGATAAATCCGATTATACCAAAGAAAAGCAGAGCCAGGAGAATGGGATTTTCTGAAATTCGCCGGAGCAGGTCATCCAGCCAGACAAAGCCACCCAAACACAGAATGGCAACCATTGCCACAAAAGTAACGGAGTCAGTCACCCAGGAGAAGTGTTGTTTTTCCTTCAGATAGAGCTGGGATTTCCGGTAACGGTCCTCATCGTATATCCCCTTAAGTTCATCGGGAAGGGCATCACTCCACCGGATTGTGTTCAGGTACTCGAGCACCCGCTCCAGCAGGAAATCAACGATCAGTATAGCCAGAATCAGGTAAAAGAATGTCATCGCGCTTGAAGTTTTGTGTTACAAACCGGAATATTTTCGCATCAGCCATTCAGCAGATAGCAAGCTCAGGATCAGCAGGAAGATCCAGGGCAGGCTGATCAGGTCGGAGAATACTTTCTCTACATACGAAATGGAATGAATCTCATCACTACTTTGTAATTCGGCTGCAAGTTGTCCGAGCTCTGACGGAAAGTACATCTCTCCCCGATGACTTTGTGCCAAACGGTAGAGTAAGTTGTGATCTGCTTTGAGCTTAATGGCTTCGAGGTTGACAGGTGCAATCACGAAACCTCCCCTCTTTTCATAATTCTCTTTGCCTGAAGTGACCGAAGCCAGGAATTGATATTCTCCGGATGAAAATGTTCCTGTATTCAGATAGTACCGTTTCCCTGTCGGGCCAAACACAAACGGATAACTATTGCCGAATTCATCTGTGATCGTCAGCCTTACCTCCGGATCATTGATTAACTCATAGCTCTGGTTATACAATTCTGCTTCGAATTCTACAGATTCATTTTCCAGGTATTGCGGTTTGGTATTGATCCTGAAGAAACTCCTGTCTGCCTGTACAGAAAGATACTGTACCATCTTCTGGATGAGCTCATCAAATGGCACAAATTCTCCGATCTGAACAAACGTTGAGAGCCGCCACCGCCAGAAATTCTCCCCACAGATGAATCCTCTTTTCTGATCGCCCGTATTGGCGAAACAGATCAAAGGGAATTGAGTTGTGACACCATTAATTCGCTGGTAACAGAGAATCTCTGTTAAGGGATTGTGCTGATAAGCTGCAAACGGACTTTGTAACGGCGGATACTCCCGGAACAGAGAAATGGAGGCAGGATTCATCGTAAAATATGGAAAGGCTTCATTCAAAACGGGGTAAGCGGCGGAGAAAGTGATCCGGGATGAAGTTAGGATCAATCCGGTATTGAGGGCATTGAAGCTTGTCAGGTCGGATTGAGAACCCAACACAAACAGCGCTGAAGGGAGCTCAGCTATAACCGATTCGGTGATACGGGAACCCCGGGTGGATGGGACCTGGTAAAAAATGACAAGGTCGGCCGTATCGGATGAAAGCAGGTACTCCTCCGTAGTACGCTTAACAATCTCATATTTTCGATTCATCGTCAGCGCCTTTCTGAGAACACCAATATCGGGATGAGGCGCTTCGTAGACTATGATCACTTTCGATCTGACTTCCTGAACCTCAACAAATATTTCCCGTTTATTATTGACAACGCTGATCTCTCTATCCAGGGGTGAAAGCTCAATCGTATATTTATGCCATCCCGGTTCCAGCGCCTCAAATGTAAACGGGACCTGACGGGAATAGCGATTTCCCCTGATGGTAATCGTGGATGAGTTAAGGATGCGGCCATTCTGTTTTACCTTTATCTCCACCCTCTCTCCATTACATTGATGCGCATCTACCTGGATCTCTACGGGAAAATTATCACCAAGAAAAACTTTCCGGTTAAACAGCGTTTGTTTGATGATCAGGTCGCGACTCTCCAACGTATCCCCAAGCGCCACAGTATAAACAGGATAAGGCATGTTGCGGGTGGTATAGGTTGGATCAGCTCCATAATTATATATCCCATCGGAAGCTATGACGATCGCGCCCACATTTCTGTTCAGATACCGGGCTGAGATTTCGGAGAAGAACGCCGAGATATCAGTCACTTTCTCTGAAAAGTCCCACTCTAATCGTTCCTTTGTGCCCTCTCCAAATGAGTAGGTCCTGATCTTATATTCCGATGAAAGCTTATCAATCAGCTCCTGCATCATCCCGGGGAACTCGTTTCGGTTAAAGGATGAATCCCCTCCGATGATCAACGATTCGGAGTTATCCTGTCCGATAATGATCACAGGTTTCTCAATGGTAATGATATCCCGCCTGATCAGTGGAGATAAAAGAAGAAAGGAGATCAGTGAGATCGAGAGAAAACGAAATAGTGTCATCAACCTCAATAGCCACGGATTGATTTCCTCTCTGTTTGCCCGAAAAT
>JACNKI010000131.1 GCA_014382125.1 Bacteroidota bacterium
GAAGTCGTTCAATGGATTTTTGGGAAGAGCATTGGATGGCTGATTACAACAACTTTCCGATCACTGTTTTTTTACCAACTACCTTCTGGCCGATTTTCACATCCAGTTTTGTATCAACCGGAAGAAGAAGGTCCACACGTGAACCAAACTTAATAAAACCCAACTCCTCACCTTGGATCACCGGCTCGCCAACAACCGGATAACACCTCACCCGACGTGCTAAAGCGCCTGCTATTTGCCGGATTAGGATTTTCTTCTTATTATCTGTCTCGATCACAGTCGTGGTGCGCTCATTCTCAAGGGAAGCTTTTGGATTGAAAGCGATCAGGTGTTTCCCCGAATGATAATGAAAGTAGGTGATATTGCCGGATATAGGAAACCAGTTAACATGCACGTTTGTGGCTGACATGAAGATTGACACCTGGATACGCTCCTCTTTGAAGAGCTCGGGCTCGATCGTCCGTTCTATCACCACAACCTTGCCGTCGGCAGGAGACAGAATCAGATTCTCGCCACTGAGAACCTCCCGTTTTGGTGATCTGAAAAACCTGACGATCATCAGAAAAAACCATAATCCAAGTGCGTAAAGACAGAAATGAATCCAGGTCTGGCCTGGCAAGATATGGTTAAATGTCAGAAAAATAACGGCCACAAATAACAAGGCGATAAAGATGGTTTTGTATCCTTCCTGGTGAATTGTCATGTATCAGATCAGGTTGCGTAAAAAGAGATACAAAAATACAAAAGGAACGGAGAGGAAAATAGCATCAAACCGATCGAGTATACCGCCATGCCCCGGGAGAATTGATCCTGAATCTTTGATTCTCAGGCTCCGCTTGAAGAGGGATTCAATAAGATCACCAAATGTGCCGAAAACAGCGATTAATATTGCCATTACAAACCAGTCAACCAACTGGATTTCAGGGGCAAGATAGTTTAATCCAACTGCTGTTGCCAGCGCAATAATCGTTCCTGCAACGATCCCCTCCCAGGTTTTTTTGGGTGAGACACGTTCGAAAAATTTATGCTTTCCAAACTGTTTCCCATAAAGGTAAGCACCGGTATCATATAACCAGGTGAGAAGAAAGAATCCAACCAATATGACCGGGAAATGCCATACCCGATAGGCATCAGGTCCATTCAACAGGTTGAGCAGCGCAAATGGGATGGCAATATAGATGATTCCTGTTATCGTCAGGGCCACGTTTATCATGGGGTGTGGCTTCTTCCTGTATATCTCAAAGATAAATGGAAGGAAAAAGAGGACAATAAAGATCAGGTATGGAATGTGTGTGTGGGATGGCAGATCTGAGAATATCGGAATGAAATCCGCCAGGGTGATGACAATATAAATCAAAGCACCGGCAACGGTTCCAAATATCTTCTGAGGATGTGAAGATTTGCTGGAAAGAAGAGAATAGAACTCCCATAATCCAAGGATGGTAACAAGAAGAAATGCAGCGGCAAAAAACCAATAGTTGATTGCCATGGTTGCCAGCAGAATGAAAACCATAGAAAGTCCTGTAATCGTTCGTGCCCAGAAATTAGTCATCCGCCAGAAATCGTTTTAAAATCTGAATTGCTTTCACCATATCATTCCGTTTTACATATACTTCAATTTCACCGATTACTACATACGCTGAGTCCTGTTTGTTGATGATAACCGCCTGAATCTCATTCTCCTCCAGAACTCCTTTCAGGATCTCTGCTTTATACGGGTGCCGGGTGCCGTATAAGACTTCCCAGTTTGATTGACTTTTGTCAGCCATTACCTCCCGCTCCATCTTCAATCAGAAACACATAGAACTCTTTAGGCCCATGTGCTCCCATGACAAGTGTTTTCTCAATATCAGCCGTCCGGCTGGGTCCTGTGATCAGGGAGACCATGGAGGGCCAATCTTCTGCATATTTTTTCCGGATGAGCTTGAATGCATCCTTCAATTCCGGGACTAGTTGAGAAGTATAACCAACTACCAGGTGAATCTCAGGAAAGACAATGATCTTTCTTCCTGGATTGAGTGTCGAGGAAACCATCACACTTCCCAGCCTGGCTATCAGGTATTCGCAACGGGTGATCCCGATCCGGGCTTCAAGGATCTTGTCCGGGATCGACTCAAAAGGGATGCCGGCTTGCTTAAGCGTTTTTTGTATTATGGGGTCAAGGCAATAAAGGAGTGGCCAATCCTTTTCCAGGATAAACGACTTCAACACACCCAGAAACTCATCCTCGCTTTCGCTGTAGACAAATTTGCCAGCTACCCTGACCAGCTCCTGAGCGAAGATAACATCAAGTGTATCGGTCAGCTCCGGATGGACATTCAACTCCTGATCGATGATAGGAAAGGGAGGATCGGTCTTCTCAATCAACGCGTTCCGTATCCTCTTTAGAATTTTTTCCCGTGATGCGCTCTCTTCCATAGCGGGATTCTCCAGGTTCAAGTTACTTGGCGGATGGATTTTTTGGTTTCGGTATTGCTTTTGGTTTGGCGTTTTTGGTGGCTCGTGGCTTGCGTCTGGGCTTTAGTGCAGGTTTATTACTCATAGGAAGCGCCTTTTCCTCCTCTTTATCATAAGGCCTTTTGCCGAAAACGTGCTCAAGATCTTCCCGGAAGATTACCTCTTTCTCCAGTAGTATCTTTGCCAGTTGCTCAAGCTTCTCCTTGTTATCAGCAATGAGTTTTTTCGCCCGCTTGTATGCCGTTTCAACAATCTCTCTCACCTCCCTGTCTATAATTTCCGCCGTCTTTTCGGAATAAGGTTTGTGAAAGGTAAATTCAGATTGTCCGGTGGAATCGTAGAAACTGATGTTGCCGATCTCCTTGTTCAGTCCGAAGTAAACAACCATCGCATACGCCTGCTTGGTAATTTTTTCAAGGTCGTTCAAAGCGCCTGTAGAAACCTTTCCGAAGAAGACCTCTTCGGAAGCCCGTCCGCCGAGAGCAGCAGTGATCTCATCAAACATCTGTTCGAAAGTAGTGAGCTGCCTCTCTTCCGGAAGATACCACGCAGCGCCCAGCGCTTTCCCACGGGGTACGATAGTCACCTTCACCAGCGGGTGTGCATGTTCCAGCAGCCAGCTGATGGAAGCATGTCCCGATTCGTGATAAGCAATGACCTTCTTCTCATGTGGTGAGATAATCTTGCTTCGTTTTTCCAATCCGCCGATAATCCGGTCGATGGCATCCATAAAGTCCTGCTTATGAATCTTCTTCTTGCCTTTACGGGCGGCGATCAGCGCTGATTCATTACAGACATTAGCAATATCGGCGCCTGAGAAACCGGGAGTCTGGCGAGCAAGAAAATCGATGTCTACTTCGGTATCCAGTTTCAATGGTTTCAGGTGGACCTTGAAGATTGCATTCCGCTCGATCAGGTCGGGTAATTCAATGTAGATCTGACGGTCGAACCGCCCGGCTCTTAAGAGTGCACGGTCCAGCACATCTGCGCGGTTGGTGGCTGCCAGGATAATCACTCCGGCATTGGTTGCAAAGCCGTCCATTTCGGTCAGTAACTGATTCAGGGTGTTTTCCCGCTCATCGTTGGCACCGGTGATCTGGTTACGGCCGCGTGCCCGGCCCACGGCATCAATCTCGTCAATGAAGATGATGCAGGGCGCTTTCTCTTTCGCCTGGCGAAACAGGTCACGCACCCGGGAAGCTCCCACACCGACAAACATCTCTACGAAATCAGATCCGGAGATCGAAAAGAAGGGAACCTGGGCTTCTCCAGCCACAGCCTTGGCAAGCAACGTTTTTCCGGTTCCCGGAGGACCGACCAGAAGAGCGCCTTTCGGGATTTTGCCCCCAAGAGCCGTGTATTTTCCAGGATTCTTCAGGAAATCGACGATCTCCATGACCTCTACCTTAGCCTCCTCCAGACCGGCAACATCTTCGAAATTGACATTGACACTGGTGTCCTTGTCAAAGAGTTGTGCTTTGGATTTCCCGATGTTAAAGATCTGGCCACCGGCACCACCACCACCACGACTCATAAACCGCATGATCAGAAACCAGGCGCCGATCAGGATAGCAATAGGAATGATGTAACTGAGGATGTCACCAAATACATCTTTTCTTGTATCATTCAAAGGAGGATAGGGATACTGTTTCTTGAACTCGACAAGATCTGAAATCCGATAACCCTCTCTCACCATACGGGCAGCTAAGGTATCCCGGGTATCCTTCAACAACGAGTTGAAGATCTGTTCAGAACCGATCTGGTAGAAATATTGCGGGTTGGATGAAGAGGAGCTGGCGTAACCTTTTTTGTCGAACTTTCGGTAGGCAGTATCGGTCATGATCTTATCTTTCTTGATGAAGATCTCGGCTTTCTCCTTGTTGACGACAATGATCTTCTCCACATCCTCATTCACCAGCATCTCCTCCAGACGTGGCCATGTGATCTCTGTTAATGGACTGGTATAGTTGAAATACTGGATAGCGATAAAGATAATCGCAAGGATCGCATAGATCCAGTAGAAACTGAATTTGGTCTTCCCTTTTTTCCCTGGAGTCAGATTGGGTTGAAATCCACCTTTACTCTTTTTATCTTTTTCTTGGTCTGCCATTCTGTCTGATAACAATAAATAGAGAAAACTTTATCAGGGCGATTCAATCCGGCTCATCTCCGCGTCACCCCACAGGTTTTCAAGGTTATAGAAGGATCTGCGAGTATCCTGAAAAATATGAACCACCACATCGGCATAGTCGATCAAAATCCATTCCGCATTTTCAAATCCCTCCTTATTCCAGGGAGATTCTCCTCTCTCTTTTTTTACCTTACTGAGCACAGCATCAGCAATCGCTTCTACCTGTGTGCGGGATGTCCCGTCGCAGATCACAAATGCATTGCAGACAGCCTGGTCCAGTTTCGAAAGATCCAGCACAACAGGATCATTTGCTTTTTTATCCAGCATCCCTTTCAGAATCGCCTCTGTAAGCAGTTTGGATTCACTCCTGGGTTCCGGTTTCTTTCGGGGCATGAAAGCGCTTTAGTGAATACAAAGGTAGTTAAAAGTTTGGTTTCAGGGCATACTTCTGGTAGAAGTCATTGATCGCCTTTACTGCCTCCTCAGCTGTGTCTACCAGGACGAAAAGGTCAAGGTCTTCCGGACTGATGTTTGTGGCCTCCAGCAGCACCTTTTTTACCCAATCTACAAATCCTTCCCAATACTCTTTAACTACCAGGATAATTGGAAATGGGGCCAGTTTCTTAGTCTGGATCAGGGTAATCGCCTCCGTCATCTCGTCCAGGGTGCCGAATCCGCCAGGCAGGCAGATGAAACCCATGGAGTATTTCATGAACATGGTTTTGCGGATAAAGAAGTAATCAAAAGTGATCAGTTTGTTGCTGTCGATAAAAGGATTGGGCTGTTGCTCAAAAGGGAGGGCAATGTTTAGTCC
>JACNKI010000183.1 GCA_014382125.1 Bacteroidota bacterium
ATATTGATCTCCGTGTCTCCGGCCGGAATGAAGATTTTCTTCAACGGGTGGAACAGCATGACAACATCGCTTTAATCAAAGGAAAAGTAGGCCGGATAGAGGAAAATTCTGAAACGAAAAAGCTGATCGTAGAGGCAGAAGATATTTTCCATGGGGTGAAGGAGAGGTATGAAGCAGATATAGTGGTGCTGGCTACGGGTATCGTGCCTCATCCACCTGCCACCATGTTTATCACAGATAATGATGGATTCCTGACAGGTGAGCAAAAGGAGGGCATCTTTGGAATCGCGTGCAGTACGAAGCCCATGGATGTTTCATCATCCGTGAAAGAGGCTACAGCTGCTGCGCTGAAAGCAATACAATAAGGGACGAAGGACGTGGGACGTGGGACGTGGGATGTGAAACGTGAGACGTGAGACGTGGGACGTGGGACGTGAGACGTGGGACGTGAGATGTAGGACGTTATAAGATTTAGGATTAATTGTTTAGAGTTTTAGGATTTAATGTTGGGTGATTTCTGAAAAGCAAATAGGCGTTTTTATCTGCTCGGGATGTGAGATCGGGAACTGTATTGATGTGGAGAAAATCCGCCAGGTTGCCCTGGAAGAATATAAGGTGACCGATGCCGGAACTCATCCCGCCTTATGCTCGGTGGAAGGGTATGATTTTATCCTCAGAAATATTGAAGCAAACAAGCTTGATGGATTAGTTATTGCCGCTTGTTCTCCGAGAATAAAAACAGAAGTGTTTGATTTCCCCGAAAAAACAGTCCTGGAACGGGTAAACCTGAGGGAACAGGTTGCCTGGTGTTTCGAGCCCGGGGATGAAGAGACACAGATGGCTGCAGTTGATTCGTTGCGGATGGGGATTGAGAAGGTGAAAAACACAGAAAACCCTGTCCCATATATTGCTGACGATATCAGCCCGGAAATCCTTATTGCCGGAGGCGGAATAACCGGTATGTCTGCAGCCATCGAAGGAGCAAAAGCCGGATATACTGTACACCTTGTTGAGAAAGAAAATACCCTTGGCGGGAAGCAGAAAGAGCTGTATAAACAATATCCTTCACAAGCACCTTTTGATGCGCTGGTTGATCCGGCACTGGATAACAAACTGCGTGAAATTGGGAGCCATGACAATATCAAGGTCTATACTTCTACCACCATTGAAGAGGTAGCTGGTCAGCCCGGAGCATTTGAAGTAACATTGCAAAACGCCAATACGGAGAAGCTCAATGTAGGAGCTATCGTAGCTGCTATGGGCTGGAAGCCGTATGATCCGAACAACCTGGGGCACCTGGGGTATGGCAAGTCGAAGCAGGTGATTACCATCGGAGAGTTTGAAAAGATGGTGAAAGAGAATCCCGGCCTCAAGTTGCCTGAAAACATCCTGTTCATTCAATGTGCCGGCTCACGTGACAGCGACCACCTCCCTTACTGCTCAACCTACTGTTGCAGCACGTCGCTAAAACAGGTAAAATATATCCGTGAGCTGAGTCCCGGCTCTTCGGTCTTTATTGTCTATAAAGACATCAGAACACCCGGATTCGGAGAAGAGTTTTACAAAGCAGTACAAAACGATGACCAGGTATTCTTTACCAAAGGGGAGATCGATGGAGTGCTCCCCGGAAAGGACCAACTCCGGATTACGGTCAAAAAGACCCTGCTGGGAGAGGATATTTCATTGTCGGTTGACTTGATCATCCTGGCAACAGGGATGATGCCGGCCGGAACTGAAGAGCTGAACCTGAACTACCGGCTGGGGAAAGGGCTGCCCGAGCTGAAATACAACTTCTCCGATTCTCATTTTATCTGCTTTCCATACGAAACGAGACGAACAGGTATTTATGCATCAGGTTGCGTCAGATCTCCAATGGATATTGCTGCCTGTGAGGAGGATGCTGCCGGAGCAATGTTCAAAGCCATTCAGTGTATCGAAGCGACGAAAAGGGGTGAAGCCGTTCATCCGCGCTCAGGAGATAAAACCTTCCCTGAGTTGTTCATGGACCGGTGTACCGACTGCAAGCGATGCACTGAGGAGTGTCCGTTTGGCATGTATGATGAGACAGAAAAAGGAACACCGCTTCCCAACCTGAATCGCTGCCGGCGATGTGGTATTTGCCTGGGCTCCTGCCCCGAAAGGATCATCAGCTTTTCAAACTACTCTATCAATAGTGTTTCTGCTATGATCAAAGCAGTCGAGATTCCGGATGAATTTGAGGAAAAACCCAGGATCCTGGTATTTGCATGCGAGAACGATGCCTATCCGGCAATTGATATGGCCGGCAGCAACCGGTTGAAATACAGTCCGTATGTTAGAATCATCCCGGTACGTTGCCTGGGTTCCATCAACAAAGTCTGGATATCCGATGCGCTGTCGTGCGGATACGATGGCATTTTACAGATTGGCTGTAAACCGGGCGATGATTACCAGTGCCATTTTATTCATGGAAGTGAACTGACTGAAACCCGAGGAGAGAATATTCAGGAAACGCTGGTCACCATGATGCTGGAACCGGAACGTATTAAAACTGAGTTTGTAGAAATTACCGATTGGGATAAAATCCCCGAAATCATCAACAGCTATGTGGAACTGATCGAAGAGATCGGGCCGAATCCGTTTAAAGAGATGTAAGGGAATGAGGAATGAGGAATGAGGAATGTTAGAGATTGTACCGGACATAGCGTTTAAGAAAGCCTTGAAAAGGGACAGCCGAGCTTCACTCAATGAGTGCATCCAGTGTGGCACCTGTTCTGTTGTTTGCACCCTGGCTCCGGCAGAGAGGCCTTTTCCCCGCAAAGAGATGATCTGGGCAGCCTGGGGCTTGAAAGATAAGCTCATTGGCAATCCCGATATCTGGTTGTGCCATCAGTGCGGAGATTGCACCACACATTGTCCGCGAAGCGTCAAACCCTCCGATGTTCTTTCATCGGTCAGGCAGATAAGTTATAGACATTATGCACGCCCAAATTTTTTAGGAACATTGGTCAGCAACCCCGCCTGGTTTCCTGTGGCTCTCCTCATCCCAGTCATCATCATAATCGCTATTCTTATGATGGCTGGCACATTGACCATTCCTGAAGGTCCGGTGAACTATTCAGCATTTTTTCCTCATGCGTGGCTGAACGGATCGTTTACCCTTATCACATTTCTGGTTTACGGGATGGCAGCCTATGGCCTGATGAAATTCCGGAGCGATCTCAAATCCAGGTTTCCGGGGATCAAATCCCAACAAAGCTTTTTCAGAAGTCTGTGGCAGGTGAAAAGAGAGATGTGGTTGCATACACGGTTCGGGGAGTGCACCGCACAGCGATCAAGAAAGATTGCTCACATACTGGTATTCTATGGGTTTGTGCTGTTGCTGTTTGTTACGGCTTATGCGATTGTTGCCGCAATCACTCACAACTATCCGCTGCGTATGATTAACCCGTTCAAACTGGTTGGTAATGTAGCTGGACTTATGCTAATTGTTGGTTTGAGTATCATGATCATCAATCGTCTGGTTCATAAACGCGTATATGGAACCAG
Organism: Bacteroidota bacterium; assembly: GCA_014382125.1. Classification (GTDB taxonomy): domain Bacteria; phylum Bacteroidota; class Bacteroidia; order Bacteroidales; family FEN-979; genus QYOJ01. The sequence goes on from JACNKI010000183.1 coordinate 3,529, forward strand.
CAACTATTCTGACTGGCTGTTGCTGATCTCATTTTTCCTGCTGACGATTTCCGGGATCGTGGTTCAATTCGCCCGTTTTCAGAATTGGGGATCAGCCTATCACCTCTATTTCTTTCACCTCGTTTGTGTGTGGTTTGTGATTATCTACCTGCCGTATACAAAGTTCGCGCATATGGCATACCGAACATTAGCGCTTACTTATGCTAATTCTATCGGGAGAAAGTAATTGAGTTAAACAGAGTTTCTGCTTGCATTTATATTCCCATATAATGACCGTGTAACTATTTTCTCATATGTACGTTTATTCCTGGTATTCTGATTGATTTTTTGAAGCCCATATTGTTGGATAACCAATAAGGGCAAAACGATTTTTTCTCTGATTTTTATCGATTCCCTGGATATCAGTTCTTCTTCCATCAACATGCTGAAATCAGAAATTAGTAATACCATCTCCTTAGATAATTTGTATTCTTCATAAAGTATGTTCCAGAAATCTTTGTATTTCTCATCTTCCCGGATGTAGGTTGTCAATTCAAAACAACATTTAAACAAAGACATCATACTGTTAAGGATTAGGGCTTTAAAAAATGAAATTTCCCGGAACATTTTCTTTAACTCTTCAAGTTTACCCTTTTTTATCAAAGCCTGAATTGCCGTTCCAACTCCGAAATAGCCGGGGACATTTTGCTTTAACTGACTCCATGAACCAACAAAGGAAATAGCTCTCAAGTCTGTCAGCTCCAGTTTTTTCTTCGTACCTCTTTTTCCGGGTCTACTCCCGATATTGGCCTTATCATAATACGTTAAGGCACTTTTGTTTTCAAGGTAAGGCATAAACATTTTATGCTCCTTAAGCTCATTGTATTTTTCAAAACTAATGGAGGCCAACTCATCTAATAATTGTCTTCCCTCTGCAGAGATGATATTTTCCTTTCCCATAAAATTCCTGGATAATCCTGCTGTAAGCAATTGCTCGCAATTATGAATGAATTGTTCTTCGGTTCCATATTTACTGGTAATCGTTTGCCCCTGGATAGTCAATTGAATTTCATGGTTGGCGATAAATTGACTTTGTGCAGCATAGAACCGATGGGACTTGCCTCCACCACGGGCAGGTGGTCCGCCTCGTCCATCAAAGAAAATTGCTTTGATACTGTTTTTTTTACAAATGGCAGTTAATTTTTCCTTCGTCTTAAATATTGACCAGTTTGCTTTCAGATATCCACCATTTTTGGTTCCGTCAGAAAAACCCAGCATAATCGTTTGTTTATCATTACGTTGAAAAATGTGGGATCTGTATTCAGGAAGATCAAAAAGCTCTTGAATGGTTAATTCAGAACTCTTCATCCCCTTCATCGTCTCAAAAAGCGGGATTATATCAAATGGTATATTTTGATCTTCCCAACCACACCATCTGAATAAGCCATAGACAAAAAGAACAGAAAATAAATCTTCAGAATTACTTACAATGTATCGATTACAACCTTCTTCACCATTTTTGCTTTGAATGGTTTTTAATTGTGAAATATTCCTGATCGTGTCCTTAATGATCTCTCCCTTGAAATTGCGAGCATCGACACGTAGATTTTCATGAAGCAGAATTTTGATTAATTCATCTTTTCCAAGTTCATCTAAACTCTCTGAGATAATCCCTTCTTTCTTAAGAACAGCTTCTACTACTTTTTTGTGGATGCTATGGTCTTGCCTGATATCAAGTGTTGCAAAATGGATCCTGAATATGTTGACTTTTCCAATAAAATTATCAAGATCTTTCAGATACAGGTTGTGGTAGCTATTAACCACTAATTCTCTCACAGCATAAAGGGGATTGATAATCTCTTCATAACTA
>JACNKI010000118.1 GCA_014382125.1 Bacteroidota bacterium
TCCATGAATAGCCCACTTTCGAAAGCATTTCGCTGAAGAGGTTTCTTCTCTTTTTCCTCACCATCTGTCTCTTGCCCGAATACGATGCTAAAACCGGCTAAGAACAGGGCGAAGATCAAGATGCTTTTTTTCATATAAATAATTGTGATCATGTTCAATCTTTTTTAAGTGATACGAAAACGATTAATTATTCTTGGCACCCTGTTTGATCCAGTTTAATACGAGTCCGGCTTTATCAGCGCTTGAATACTGGGACATGGATCCATTAGGAGGCATCATACATGTGTAGATGATGCTCTGTTCCGGAGCCAGTGTATCGACATAATTCCCTGAGATTAGAGAATTGTAAGAATTGGCAGCAGTCAGATCGGGAGGTGTTGCACCTACTGCATGACAACCAGCACAATAATTATCCCAAATTGGTTGAATTTCACCTGAATAACTAACCGGAATGGTAGGATCCGGAACATCAATTGTGATCTTCTCATATTCACACGAAAACAGGACAAAAATGCCAATGATCAGGATGGTAACATGAAAAAATTTCCTCTTGTGCATAATGAAATAGTTTTTGTAAATAAGGTATTAAGTGGCAAAGGTAAAAAAAAGCTTCAGAATAGCATTCTGAAGCTTTTTTCAATTGTTCGAGAATTTATTATTTTGCAATTAAGGCTTCGTATGAATTCACGAGAACGGCCTCTGTATAGTGTGAGTTGTGAATACCAAGGCTATGATCGTAATGGATCAGTAGATAGTTCATTATAATACCAGCAGTTTCAACCGGATAGGTACCCGGAATGACGTGAAACGTTTCATCAATCAGGCTATCGGCTATAAGCTGATCTTCAAGCAAAGTAAGGATCTCTTTAATGTCGGACTGTACACCCCTATAGTCGAAATCGGATCCGATGTCAGGGTGACAATCTTTACAAACAGCTGTATTAGCTCTATCCGAACCATGATAAGCATAGGACATGTAAAAGGTATGACCACCAGCCTGTGCGCCGTAAGCTTGGCCGCCATGGCAGGTAAAACACGGAATATCCTTATGTTGGCTTGTCACATTATAAGGCATTGTACCAGGAATTTCCATCGCTCCGGTGCTGGCAAAGAGAGGTGCCATACTTCCGTAATGCGGTCCCCAATACCCAGAGGTGATGGTGACGTCTGCTTTTCCAAGTTCAGGATAAGGGTTTGGCTTTCTTGATTGGTGACATTTGCCACAGAGGTTGGAAGAACCACCTAAATCAACTGTTTCACCATTGATGACCAGTTTAATCGGAGCAGTAGTTCTCAAATCCCAGTCAGTTGACGTATAGGTGTCATGAATCATATGGCACGTCCGGCATCCAGTGCCAACCGGATTCTGAATGGAAGCGGTAGTAGTATCGGCTCCGGATGCAAGAACCTCTTTGAAACCCTGGCTGGTGTGACAAGGTGCACAAGTTTTTCCATTTCTTTCGAAAGTCATGCCTGTTCCATGACCAGAAGCATTGTACTGTATGATCCTAGCGACTATCTCTTCAGAGAAATTGTGACACTGAGTACAGGTAGCGTTGGCATCCTTGCCATCGGTACCATCAGCACCAGCTGCTCCCGGAGGACCCTGGGGGCCTTCTTTGGTACAGCTAAACATTAAACCTGCAACAACAATCATCATTCCTGCTGCAGCTAAATAGGTTAATACTCTTTTCATCTTGTGTTGGTTTTTGTTAATATTCGTTTTCTTGCTTGATGATGCAAATATACAAATAAATTGATCTGAGTAATATTTCTTTTTGATATGCCTCAATGATTCGTTGATTTATATCAATACAAAAACCAAAAATATTGAAAGTAAACTAGTTGAGAAACGGAAAGATATGATCAGGAAAAATGGCCGAGCAGGTATTCAGCAATTTGAATGGCATTTGTGGCGGCTCCTTTTCGAAGGTTATCGGAAACAATAAACAGGTTTACTGTCTTTTCCCGGGAGTCATCCCGGCGTATCCGTCCGACAAACACCTCATCTTTACCTTCAGCCCAAACAGGCATAGGGTAGATATTGTTTTCCACATCATCCTGGATGACAATTCCAGAAGTATTAGCCAGGATAGTGGTGAGTCCGGGAAGATTAAAATCATTTTCGAATTCGATATTCACTGCTTCAGAATGTCCTCCTAAGACCGGTACCCTAACGATGGTTGGAGAGATCAAAATGGAAGGATCATCCAGGATTTTCCTGGTCTCATGAACCAGTTTCATCTCTTCTGTGGTATAGCCGTTTGGTTGGAAAATTCCTCCGTGAGGAAACAGGTTCAGATCGATTGGGTGTGGGTAAGCCATATCACCGGTGATTCCCTTTCGTTCATTTTCAAGTTGCCTGACGGCTTTGGCTCCGGTTCCGGTGACGGACTGATAGGTGGAGATCACAACCCGCTGGATCTGATAGCGCTCATGCAGGGGGGCCAGCACCATCACCAGCTGGATGACGGAACAGTTGGGATTGGCAATGAGGAAGTTCTGGTCGGTCAGGATGGAAGCATTGATCTCAGGGACGACAAGAGGAATGTCAGAATCCATTCGCCAGGCAGAAGAGTTGTCGACAACCCTGATTCCGGCTTCTGCATAGCGAGGACCCCACTCCCGGCTAACGTTTCCGCCGGCAGAGAAAATAGCGATCCCGGGGTTCTCATTAATGGCGTCGGCATGACCAATCACCGGAATCTTCTCACCCCGGAAAGTAATTTTTTGCCCTATCGATGTGGGAGAAGCTACCGGGATCAATCGATCAACCGGGGAATCACGCTCCTCAAGTACCTTTAAGATAACCTGGCCTACAAGTCCTGTAACACCAACAACAACAAGCTTCATAAAAGCAAAGATAGAGATATTACACGATTATATTTTAACAAAAGAGGTATAACCTTTTGCCCTGTTTCCGGATTAATGGGAAAAAACCATGAGAACAACCCTATTTCTATGCCTGTTCATTTGCAGTTCATCAGTAGTTGCACAGGAAGCTTATGATATCCTCATCCATGAAATCATGTGTGATCCGGAACCTGTCGTGGGATTACCCGCTTCAGAATATGTTGAACTATATAACCGAACTGACCTTCCGATAAATCTGGCAGGGTGGGTATTTGAACACGGAAACAACCGGAAAACCTTTCCACACACCACTATCCCGCCACATGGCTATTTGCTTTTGACAAAAGATTCAGTGTTGACCGAATATGGTTCCATTCTTCAACTCTTTACTTCCGGTTCAAGCTTAACTAACATAGGTGCCAGGCTAACCCTGAGAAACAGCCGGAATCAGATTATTCATTCCGTTCTTTATTTAGACAGGTGGTATGAAAACTCCTGGAAGGAAGAAGGCGGATGGTCATTGGAGATGGTTGACTCAGACAATCCCTGCGGATGGGACGAGAACTGGAAAGCGTCTACTGATGCAGCAGGAGGAACACCCGGAAGAGAAAACTCGGTTAAAGCATCCAATCCTGACCTGATCCCTCCCATGGCGGTGCGCAGTTTCTTTTTCAATCTCAAAACATGGGAGATACGGTTTTCAGAATCGATTGATACCCTTATAACCGGAGATCCGGCAATGTGGTTACTGGAACCGGGAGAGATCCATCCCGACTCAATATTTCCTGTCGGACCTGCTTATACGGCATTAAGGCTCGTGTTTGCAGACCCCTTTTCAGCCGGCATCACCTATACGTTATCAGGATCAGCTCCCCTGGCTGATTGCGCCGGAAATATCCTCACGGATGGAATACAAGAAAAATCTGCTATTCCTGAAACAATGGATAGAAATGACGTGATCATCAATGAAATTCTATCCGATCCCTATCCCCAATCTTCCCGTTTTATTGAACTCTTCAACCGGTCAGAGAAGGTGATCGACCTTCATGATCTGTCTATTCTCTCTGCAGAGACGGATTCGACTTTTTCACCGACAGATGCAAACCTATTGACGGCCGATCCCTATTTGATGTTTCCATTTGATCATGTTGCTGTTTGTGCTGAGGAAAAAGAGGTAAAATCAAAGTATCATACACCCAATCCAAACCAGTTTCTTGAGCCTCTCTCTTTTCCCTCATTGAAAAACGATGATGGCCACCTGATGTTGATCCGTACCTGGGACGAAGAGTTGATCGAGCAGGTGAGTTATCAGAAAGAGATGCATTATCCATTGCTCATTTCCACCGAGGGAGTTTCCCTTGAGCGAATCCACCCCGACCGCTCTTCACAGGATGCCTCTAACTGGCACTCGGCAGCTGAAAGTGCTGGATTCGCTACTCCCGCTTACCAGAATTCCCAATGGCTGAATGTTGATCAAACGGATGATGAAATTACTGTCATTCCCCCTATTTTCTCACCCGATAATGATGGGCATGATGATGTGGTTACGATTCAATATAACCTGGACGTCATTGGCACTCAGGCAACTGTGATTATTTATGATAGCCGTGGAAGATTGGTAAGGCAGCTGGCTTCCAACTTTATGGTTGGGCAGACCGGAGAATTTTTTTGGGATGGGATGACCGATGATAACAGAAAAGCGTCAATAGGGATCTATATCGTGTACCTTGAATTGCTGAATCCTTCGGGCGAGGTAAAAAAATTCAAAAAGCCTCTGGTTGTAGCCGGCAACCTTTAGTTCTTCGTGGTCGCAATAGTGGCTACACTGATATGGATATCGCGAATAGAGGACAGAACGTGAATACACGCTTCGAGAGTAGCCCCTGTTGTGATGACATCGTCGACCAAAAGCACATGCTTTCCCTCCATCTTTTGTGGATTTTTTACATCAAAAATGTCTGAAACATTCTCCCACCGTTTGTATCTTCCTTTGCGGGTCTGGGTTTCAGAAGACCTGGTACGGTAAAGCGTATGCGTGTCCAATTGGATCTTCATGCTGGCTGCCAGCCCAATCCCGAACTGCTCACTCTGGTTGAATCCCCTCTTCAACTCCTTTTTTTTATGAAGCGGAACAGGGATAACCACTTCGACATCATTAAACAGTATTGCTTTTTTCAGGCAGATGCCATACGTTGATCCGAGATATACTCCTATGTCTTTCCGTCCTTTGTATTTCAGGTGATGGATCAGATGCTGAACTTTGTTGCCTTTATTGAAATAGAGATACGATGTTACACTATCCACGCGGACCCGGCCCCAGAACACCCGGCTTACCGGATTGTCATGTTCAAGATGAAACCAGGTTTTCGGAAGGTGATATTCGCAGGAGGTGCAAATAACCTGTTCATGTCTCCATAAACTGTTCCCGCAACAGGCACAAATCTTTGGGTAAATCAGAGAAATAAAGTCGTTCATCCACATAGCTAATTTGTTTCCCATTAATCCGG
>JACNKI010000229.1 GCA_014382125.1 Bacteroidota bacterium
CTTATGACCTCGACAGGCTTTGGGCTCTCGTTAATGATGGAGAGGATTTCGTACTGATTCAGTACTTCTCGTTCGACAAGGTATTGCGGCCCAGATCATTTTTTTTGAAGGATTTTCCCGGGAGCCTTTAAGGAATCCACAATGATTGAAGACACAGGATGATTGATCTCTTTGCTTACCGATCCAAATTCCTAACCAACACCTTGAAACTGGTTGTAGGTGCAGGTATAGGACAAGCAATAACACTGATCATCGCCCCAATACTAACACGCATCTATACACCCTCTGAGTTTGGTGTTTACACCTTTTTTATCTCCATTGTAGGGGGATTTGCACTCATAGCAACGTTGCGGTATGAGATGGCGATCATTCTTCAGAGAGATGAAAAACAGGCCATTAACATGGCGTCCCTTTCTCTTCTCATAAGTTTTTGTATTTGTTGTTTCCTGTTGCTGTTAGTTACCACAGGGGCACTTTTTTTACCAGATAGTTTAGGAACCAGGGTGATGAAACAATGGTTGTTCCTGTTACCTTTCCTTGTGCTGTTGATCGGAATTGGAAATATTTTCCAAAATTGGTTTAACAGGGGAAGCAGATATCCAATACTAGCAATCGGGAAGGTGATAAACTCGGCAGGGAACAATGGCGGGATGCTTATTTTAGGTCTGATTGGAGTAGGTGTCTGGGGTTTACTTGGCGGATATATGATCGGGTACTTTCTTTTTGCATTGTTTTTTCTGATCGTTTTTTTATATTCTGATAGAGCTTCTCTAAAAAATATCAACTTCTCTTTATTCTCTTCTCTTGCCAAGCGACACAGGGATTTGCCTTTATCAAATTCACCCCAGGCAATTGGTGAAATGGTGCAGACCTACGGGATTGTATACCTGGCTCAAATTTTTTTTACATCATCAATAATCGGTTGGTTCTCATTATCGATGCGTGTCCTTCAGGCTCCGTTGATGCTGATTGGCTCCTCTTTATCACAGGTTTTGTATAAAGATGCTTCAGAGCAATACCGGTCAACCGGGCAGATCAAAGGTCTCGTATGGAAAACCGTAAAACTCAGCTCATTGATAGCCCTGCCGGTCTTATTGGTTCTTGTGATAGCTGGCCCCTGGTTATTTGGTATGATTTTCGGAGAGACCTGGAGGGAGTCTGGAATCTATGCACGGATTTTAGCTCCCTGGATGTTCTTCGATTTCATTCGATATTCAATTTCACAAATCCCATTGATACTTCGTAAAACACGATCTATGTTTTATATATCTATTGTGGGGAATTTATTTATGGTAATTTCGATGTGTCTGGGTGGGATAGTTTTCCAGGACATATTGATCGGATTTACGATTCTTTCAGTACTGATGAGCATATACTCGATCGGAGTCATTCTGTGGATACTATCACTCACCAAACCAATCCGCGATGATAAGGACAAATCCTGACAAATCAGTAGTTTTAGAGAAGATACTGAAGATGGAGAAGGTGGTGATTGAATTGGGGTGTGGAATGAACAAAAAGAATCCCGATGCCATTGGCATTGACAGGGTAGATCTTCCAGGTGTGGATATCGTTTGTGATCTGGAGGATGGATTGCCATTCCTTCCTGATCAATGTGCGGATGTCGTGTTTTCTTCTCACTTTCTTGAACATGTATCAAACATTGAATTGTTGATGTCTGAGACTTTTCGGGTTCTTAAAAAAGGAGGGGTGATGAAGGGGCATGTGCCTCATTTCTCCAATCCCTATTATTACAGCGATTATACCCATAAAACAACCTTTGGACTCTATACTTTGTGTTATTTTTCCAGGGAAAGTCCCTTTAAAAGAAGAACCCCATCCCATTATAATTCGCTTGATTTCAAGATCAAAAAAATAAAAATTATCTTTTACTCACCCTTTTTAATCCAAAATGTCTTCAGAAAGATACAAACCTGGCTGTTTAATTCTTGCCGGTTGATGCAGGAGTGGTATGAAGGGGGGCTTTGTTACCTTTTTCCTGCTTATGAACTGGAGTTTGAACTTGAAAAGATTTAGACAATATGGAAAATCTGAAATTAGAAACAGATTTCAGTATCATCATTGTGAACTTCAACTCCGGTGAGTTATTGAAGAACTGCTTGGATTCCATCTTCCATCATATTCATGGCTCCTATCAAGTGATTGTATATGACAACGCTTCTTCTGACGACTCGTTTCTTCACGTACAGAACATCTACCCTGATTCCCTATCTCTGACTCTTATCAATGGAGATCAAAACCTGGGATTTTCGAAGGCAAACAACAAAGCGGTTGAACAATCGTGTGGCAGATTCCTCCACTTCCTAAATCCTGATGTAATTGTCAACAGTGAACTTAATAAAGATTATCAGAGAATCAGTAGAACCAGCAATCAAGGTATTTGGGTGACCAGTTTAGTTGACCAAGAAGGAAGGCTATTGAAGAACAAACACCTCATCCCGCGCTTGAAAAATTTCATAAACCGATTGGCAAATAGAAATGATCTGGCATACTGGAACACAGGAGCTAGCGTATTAATGAACCGATCAATATTTGATCAATTAGGAGGCTGGTCGGAGGATACTTTTATGTATGCAGAGGATATGGAACTCTTTTATCAGGCCTATCTTCGCAATATTAAGGTTCATTATCTTGATACACGGGTTATTCATATCGGAAAGGGATCTTCGAAACACAAATGGAATGAACGCGAACGAGCTCAAGTGATTGAGAGATCGTTCTTACAGTTTTTTACCAGGCGCGGGGCAGCTTGGGAATATTATATTATTCGTCCGATTCTTTTGCTTTACATCCTTGTGAACGAACCACATCGGTTTGGATTGCAACTCTCTGTTTTTTTTCAACATTGTTTTAAACGCACCAAATGAGAGTTTTACTACTGTCAGATGTGAATTCCACTCACACTCAGAAGTGGGCTGTGTCTTTGAAAAATGCTGGGGTAGTTTCCGGTCTATTCAGTATCACGGAGCCGAAAGTACCTTGGTGTCAAGATCATGGAATCCCGCTTTTTTTATCAAGATGGCAGCAATGGAACACATTGTTGCCTGCTGTTTTTACAAAAACATTATACCTGATGCGACTTCCTTCCCTTCGGAGAGCCATCAAAGACTTTCGTCCTGACATTATTCACGCACACTATGCATCCAGCTATGGTTTTCTTGGTGCCCTCTCCGGATTTCATCCTTTCGTCTTATCCGTTTGGGGTACAGATATATTTGATTTCCCTAACATTTCTTTTGTCCATAAGATGATTATCAAATTCAACCTTTCAAAGGCTGACAAAATATTATCCACAAGTAATGTAATGGTAAGGGAAACAGAAAAATATACTAACAAGGAGATTGAAGTAACTCCGTTTGGTGTTGACCTTGCTCATTTTAAATTACGAACTGTCGATTCTATATTTGATAATGATGCTGTCGTCATCGGCACGGTTAAAACGTTGGAACCAAAATATGGAATCCGTGATCTTCTTAAAGCCTTTAAAATTGTAAAGGAAAACAACCAGAATTTGCCAGTGAAACTCTTAGTTGTTGGCGGTGGACCAGAAGAAAAAGTGCTTAAGAAATTAGCCAAAGATCTCTCTATCCATGATGATACTGTTTTCACTGGAAGTATCAGCTCCATTGGAGTATCCGAATATTATAATATGATATCCATCTTTGTTGCGTTATCAATAAAAGAAAGTTTTGGTGTAGCAATTGTTGAGGCTCAGGCAACGGAGAAGCCAGTGGTTGTTTCAAATAGTGGAGGTCTCCCGGAAGTTGTAGAGGATGGCGTGACTGGTATTGTAGTTGAGTCCAAAAATCCTGATGCTGCAGCAAAAGCAATAGAGTACCTTGTTCATAACAGAGCTTTAGGTGAGAAAATGGGCAAATTGGGCAGAAAAAGGGTAAAGCAAATCTACGATTGGAAAAACAATGTTGAACAGATGGTTGATATATATAACAGGATATTGAGATCCTTGTCAAAAGTTTAGAACGAATGTCTGATTACCGGATTTCTATCGTCATTCCTTGTCGAAATGAGGAACAATATATCGGAAGATGTTTGCAGTCGATCATTAACGTGGATTATCCACTTCAACAGCTTGAGGTGTTTGTTTGTGATGGAATGAGTAATGATGGGACTCAAAAGATCGTGAATGAGTTTGCCCGGGAATATCCCATAATTAATCAATTAGTCAATCACCAGCAAACAACCCCACAGGCTCTTAATCTTGGGATAAAACACGCTTCCGGTGATATCATTGTCATCCTGGGGGCTCATTCTGAGTTGCTTCCTGATTACCTGACTCGCTGCCTGGAGAGCCTCCATGCCCATCCGGAAGCGGGAGGCGTAGGGGGGATTTTAGACAATCAGTTTACGAATCCAGTATCAGAGCTAATAGGGTATGCCATGTCGTCCTCTTTTGGTGTTGGAGATGCCTACTTCAGGACAGGTATGAAAGAGGGATATGCCGATACAGTGGTCTTTGGCGCATACCGGAAAGAGGTGTTTGAGAAGGTCGGGCTCTTTGATGAGACCTTGGTGAGGAATCAAGATGATGAGTTCAATTTCAGGGTACTTCAACATGGGTATAAACTCTGGCTTGATAAATCTGTGGTTTCAAAATACCATGTCAGGAGTTCATTTGGCAGGCTTTTCAAACAATATTTTCAATATGGCCTCTGGAAAGTTTATGTAAATAAGAAACACCGCACCATCACCACAAGCAGACAACTAGTCCCATTTCTGTTTATACTTTTCCTCGCAGCGGGGGCGATAGCATCTTGCTTCAACCAGTGGATCCTGACAGGGTATCTAAGTGTGATTGGTCTCTACTTGATCCTGGCGTCGATAGTCTCTTTTCGCCTTGTTCACCAAATCAGCAAAATCCCGGGCCTTATCGTGATTTTCTTTGTCCTGCATATGAGTTACGGATTGGGATATCTTTCCGGAGTAATTAAATTTCTATTTTTGGGATATGGATCTAAGAGAAACTAGGGAAAGAGAGATCAGTAAAGCGCGTAAGATTACCTGGGGAATGATCTGGAACTGGATCGCCCTTTTTCACAGGATTGTTTACATCCTGCTCTTTCTTGCACTGGGTTTTGCTATCCCGATCAAAAACCGCACGGCTACCTGGGTGATTGGATTTCTGGTGATTAACTGGGCTGCTGAATTGCGTTTCTGGGCAAAGCTGAAAAGGATCGTGAAGGAGAGACACAGGCAGAATCTGCTTCTTTTTACAGGGCTGTATTTTGTCTATCTGATGGGCCTGCTCTATACGAGTAACATGGAGTATGCAAGAT
>JACNKI010000181.1 GCA_014382125.1 Bacteroidota bacterium
CCTTCTGTCGCGTTTTGTATCTCTTCGACACTGACTCCGGGAGCTCTTTCAACCAGTTTAAATCCCTCCTCCACCAGGTCAATCACAGCCAGGTTGGTTACAATTCGCTGGACACAGTTTACGCCCGTCAACGGAAGCGTACAACTCTTAAGGAGCTTGGAATTTCCTGCTTTATCGGTGTGTTGCATAGCTACGATGATGTTTTTTGCAGCAGCTACAAGATCCATCGCGCCTCCCATCCCTTTGATCAGTTTCCCGGGCACTTTCCAGCTGGCGATATCTCCATTCTCGGCGACTTCAAAAGCGCCGAGTACAGTCAGGTCGATATGCCCTCCACGGATCATGGCAAAACTACTCGCAGAATCAAAATAGCTGGCGCCAGGGATGGCTGTGACTGTCTGCTTGCCGGCATTGATCAGGTCGGCATCTATCTCATCTTCTGTAGGGAATGGTCCTATACCCAGCAATCCGTTCTCAGACTGAAGGATTACTTCCATCCCTTCCGGGATATAATTGGCTACCAGGGTTGGAATGCCAATGCCCAGGTTGACATAATATCCATCTTTCAGCTCCTGGGAGATTCGTTTTGCTATATCGTTTTTATCTAAAGCCATTTTTTTTTGATTTAAAAGTTAACTACTTGTCGTGGCAAACTCGATCCGTTTTTCATAGTCCGAACCCTGGAAGATCCGCTGAATATAGACTCCTGGCGTATGGATATGATTGGGATTCAATTCACCATAGGGAAGTAATTCCTCTACTTCGGCAATAGTGACCTTACCTGCTGTAGCAATAGGTTGGTTGAAGTTGTTCGCAGTTTCGTTGTAGATCAGATTCCCCATGGTATCTCCATATTTGGCTTTGACGATGGCAAAATCAGCCGTCATCCCCAACTCCATGATATGCGGTTTGCCGTTGAATTCGCGTACTTCTTTGTCGCCCTGAACTTCGGTACCGTATCCGGCCGGGATAAACAATGCCGGAATGCCGGCCCCACCTGCGCGGATCCGTTCAGCTAACGTCCCCTGGGGGATCAACTCTACCTCAAGCTCCCCGCTGAGAAGTTGACGTTCAAACTCTTTGTTCTCACCCACATAAGAGGCTGTCATCTTAATCATCTGGTGCTTGCGAAGCAAAACGCCCAACCCGAAATTGTCTATCCCTGCATTGTTGGAGATACATTTCAGTCCGGTGATATCGGATTCTGCTAATGCTTTCAGGCAGTTTTCGGGGATTCCACACAATCCAAATCCACCAAACATCACGGTCATTCCGTTTTCAATTCCCTGAATCGCTTCGTAGGCATCTTTTACTACTTTATTCATGTCTTGTTGGTTTTATAATTTCATAATTTCGCTACCTCGCTACTTCACTACCTCACTACCTTCCTCTTCGAACACCACCAACGGGGAGTGAACCTCAACCAACTGCTGCAATTCCACGTTGACCTCTTGAATATGAGCATCCCGTGAGGCAACAATGTTGTTCTCCATCTTCATCGCTTCAATGATCATCAGCACATCCCCTTTCTTCACTTCTTCTCCGGGTTTGACATTGATCTTGATCACTTTTCCGGGCATCGGTGCACTCACGTGTGAGTGATTCATGTCAAGGGATTCCGTGGAAGCAGCGATCAGATCGTTTGGCAGAAAATCAAGCCGCTTCATCAGAAAAATGTGTCCCCCGAGACTGACATACTCCTGTTGGTCTTTATCTTCGGAATATAAGATATGATATGGTTCCTGATCGATTGTAAATTGCATCGATGAATGTTGACAATCCTGGATCTCAGCCTGGTATATCTTTCCCTCAATTTCAAACTCCATCAGGTTCTCATGACTGCGGGGAATGCAAACGCGAGTCTCCTCTCCTTCACAGGAGACAGTCAGATTCACAATGTGACGCCAGAATCCAACTGAGGCCCAGAGATCTCCCGGCTCAACACTCCGGAAACCATTTGTTTGCTTGTGATTCAAACTCACTAACAGATACCCGATCAGCAGGATATGCCGGGGAATCTCCTCCTTCTCCAGTTTGATCTCTGCTACGATCTCATCGGTATGCTCATCACAGAATTTGGTGGAGATCGTGTTATTGAGGAAAGGTTCTCCGACAATCAATTTTTTCAGGTAACTGATGTTGGTCCGGATACCGTGAATACCATATAAAGCCAGTGCTTTGTTGATCAAGTTGGCGGCTTTAGTCCGTGTTTCGCCCCACACCACCAGTTTGCTGATCATGGGATCGAAGGCGCTTTTTATTTCGGTTCCGGGGGTCACACCTGTATCGATCCTGATATGCTCTCCTTGTGGTTCGCAATAGAGAGTCATGAAGCCCGGGGAGGGGAGGAAGTTATTCTCCGGATCTTCAGCATAGATCCGGCATTCGATGGCATGGCCATGCTGATGGATATCATCCTGCCGGAGAGATAACCGTTTGCCTTCCGCAATATGGATCTGCTGTTCAACAATATCGATTCCGGTAACCAACTCCGTCACCGGGTGTTCAACCTGGATCCGGGTATTCATCTCCAGGAAATAGAAATTAAGCTCTTTATCCACCAGAAACTCAATGGTTCCTGCGTTGGTATATCCAATCTCTTTCCCGATCTGTACAGCCGCTTCGCCCATTTTTTTCCGAACTTCAGGAGTGAGGGTGGCGGAGGGAGACTCTTCGATGATCTTCTGGTACCTTCTCTGGATGGAACATTCACGCTCAAACAGATGTACGACATTGCCGTGCTTGTCGGCCAGGATCTGGATCTCAATATGACGAGGCTCCTCCAGATACTTTTCGATGTAAACGGTCTCATCTCCAAAGTAAGCTTTTGCCTGGCGTGCTGTAGCTTCGAGTGCCTCTTCCAGTTCCTTTTCATCCCTGACGATCCGCATCCCTTTGCCTCCGCCACCCGCTGCTGCCTTCAACAGCACCGGAAAACCAACCTGATCTTTGGCTTTCAGCAACCTCTCTTTGTCACCTGTAAGACCTTCTGTGATTGGAACACCACTCTTTTTTGCAAAAGCCCGGGCTTCAATCTTGTTACCCATCACCTGCATAGAATGGGAAGAGGGACCAATGAAGATGATCCCTGCTTCGTCGCAGGCTTTAACAAATAACGGATTTTCAGCCAGGAAACCATATCCGGGATGAATAGCATCACAATCTGTCTCCGTGGCAATCTCAATGATTTTCGGGATATTGAGATACGTTTCACTCAACTCAGCTTCCCCGATGCAGTAAGCTTCATCTGCCATGTTCACATGCAGGGAGTCGGCATCGATACGGGAGTAAATAGCAACGGTTCGTATCCCGAGCTTCTTCGCTGTTCGCATGATCCTGACAGCGATTTCGCCCCGGTTGGAAATCAATATCTTCTGAATTACTCTACCCATTTTGGTTTGCGTTTTTCTAGAAATGCATTTATTCCCTCTTGTCCTTCTTCAGAAGCTCTTATATCTGCGATCATCCTTGCGGTAAAATCGTAGGCCTCCTTCAGGGAGAGGTTGTTTGTTACTTCGTAGATCAGTTTTTTCCCATGTCCCATCGCTGCAGGCCCGCTTGTTCGCAAGTGCTTTATCGTCTCTTCAACCGTAACATCAAGCTGGCCGGCAGGGACCGATTTGTTGACCAGGTGAAAGGTTTCGGCCTCTTTGCCATTGATCCGGCGGCCAGTCAACATCAGCTCTTTGGTGCCATACTCTCCAACACGTTTCACCACATAGGGAGAGATGCAGGCAGGCACGATTCCGATCTTTACTTCACTCAACGAAAATGACGCATCATTCGTACAATAAGCCAGGTCGCATGCCGAAACCAGGCCGTTTGCTCCTCCCAGGGACACCCCGTGGACCAGGGCGATAGTTGGCTTGGCACACATGTATATGGCATAGAAACATTTCGAAAGCAGAAGGCTCTCCTGGTAGTTGGCTTCATAGCTATTCTGTGCCACGGCTTTCATCCAGTTGAGATCAGCACCGGCGCAAAAAGATTTGCCTTTTCCGCGGAGGATTACGCATACGGCATCCGTTGATTGCAGGTCGAGGAAACATTCGGCCAGTTCTTCCAGCATGGTAGTGTTGAATGCATTATGTACTTCAGGTCGGTTCAGCCAGATGGTAAACACCCGGTTCTCCATAGAGGTCTCGATCGTTGTATACATATTCATATAAGTTCAAAGTTCAAGTTTCAAGTCTCAGTCATCCAGTCATCCAGTGATCCAGTGATCCAGTATCCAGGATCCAGTTTTCTACATTCTGAATACGCCGTACTTGGGTGGTTTATATTTTTTATTCTGTGAAATGCCGATCGATAGCCCGATGATTTTTCGTGTATCTATCGGATCGATGATGCCGTCGTCCCAGAGACGGGCTGTACTGTAATATGCCGATCCCTCTTCTTCGTATTTCTTTAGGATAGTTTTTTCCAGTTTGTCACGATCCTCGGGCGAGAGTTTTTCGCCTCTCGCTTTTAACTGTTCCTCCTTTACCTGGATCAGCACCTGAGATGCCTGCTCTCCTCCCATGACCGAGATCTTGGAACTGGGGTACATGAATAGAAAGCGGGGTTCGTATGCCCGTCCGGCCATGGCATAATTGCCTGCGCCGAATGATCCGCCAAAGATCACTGTGAATTTGGGGACGTTGGCGTTGGCGGTGGCATGTACGAACTTGGCTCCGTCGCGGGCGATTCCGCCATGTTCATATTGTTTCCCCACAATGAATCCCGTGATGTTCTGGAGAAAGAACAGAGGGATATTCCGGGCATTGCAGAGCTCGATAAAATGAGCAGCTTTAAGAGAGGTTTCAGAGAAGAGCACCCCGTTGTTTGCCAGGATCCCCACTTCGTATCCCATGATACGTGCAAACCCTGTTACCAGAGTGGGCGCGTATTTTTCCTTGAACTCATGGAAAAGGCTTCCATCAACCATGCGGGCGATAAGCTCCCGTGAATCCACCGGTTTTCGAACATCAATTGGCAGGATGCCGTAAAGCTCTTCGGGATCGTAAAAAGGCTCTTCGATCGGGGCGGTGGGCAACTCCTGGAATTCCACACGCTCTATCGACTCAAAGATGTTCCGGCAGATCTGGATAGCATGGACGTCGTTTTCGGCCAGGTGGTCAGCCACACCTGAGATCATTGTGTGAACCTCCCCGCCTCCAAGCTCTTCAGCAGTCACCGTTTCGCCTGTAGCTGCTTTCACCAGTGGAGGGCCTCCGATGAAGATGGTTCCCTGGTTGCGCACGATGATGGCTTCGTCACTCATGGCCGGCATATAAGCCCCTCCGGCAGTACAGGAACCCAT
>JACNKI010000231.1 GCA_014382125.1 Bacteroidota bacterium
GCAGCTATTTTGGCATATGGATAGACTTTCTGGACATTGTAAACGAGTTTCGAGTACCGGATCCGGTGTCTTCTCCGTTCAAACTTTTGGGGGGGATAGATATAGGTTGTTTTGACCTCAACCAGTGGAACTGTATCTCCATCTATGATCTTGCCCGGTACAATTTTCGGAATAGAGTCAGGCTCCTGGGCGATAAGTGGCTGGAGCAAGAAACAGGTAAAAAAGACAACGGTAGTAAATCTTTTCATCAGAAATCAAAACGCCGGGTCTTTTGTGATTATTGTCAGGCTACACGGAGACGTGACATGTTTGTTTTCCGGAAGCTCTTTTCCACAAAGGCACGTGTGACACGGAGTGACTTTGTCTCTCCTTTGGACGGGAGCTCGAACATCTCATCGGTCATGATCGCTTCCAGGATGGAACGTAATCCCCGTGCACCCAATTTAAATTCAATGGATTTGTCTACAATATAGTTTAGAGCTGTCTTATCAAAGGTGAGTTTGATACTATCCATCTCAAACAGCTTGATATACTGTTTTGTCAATGAGTTTTTCGGCTCGAGCAGGATCCGTATAAGTGTGCTTCTGTCGAGTGAGTGCATGAATGTTACGATCGGCAGTCGTCCTACCAGTTCCGGAATCAGGCCGAAGCTTTTCAGGTCCACAGGTGTGATATACTGGAGCATGTTATCTTTATCGATCAGGTCTTTTTTGGATGACTTAAATCCTATCACGTTGGTTTGCAGCCGGTTCGCGATCTTTTTATCGATCCCATTGAAGGCCCCTCCTGTAATAAAAAGGATGTTCTGGGTGTTGATCTGGATCATTTTTTGCTCGGGGTGTTTTCTGCCACCCTGTGGGGGTACATTCACAATCGCACCTTCGAGCATCTTCAGCAGGGCTTGCTGCACACCTTCGCCGGAGACATCCCGGGTGATGGATGGATTGTCACTTTTCCTGGCGATCTTATCGATCTCGTCGATGAAGATGATCCCGCGTTCAGCGGCTTCCACATTGTAATCTGCTACCTGTAGCAGCCGGGCCAGGATGCTCTCCACATCTTCACCTACATACCCGGCTTCTGTGAGGGCTGTAGCATCAGCAATGCAGAACGGGACGTTAAGCATTTTGGCAATCGAACGGGCGAGCAAGGTTTTTCCTGTTCCGGTTTCGCCAACGATCACGATGTTCGCTTTTTCGATCTCTACATCCTCTTCCCTGGCTTTTTTCGCATAGAAGATCCGTTTGTAGTGATTGTAGACTGCAACCGAGACAATCCGCTTGGCTTCCTCCTGTCCGATCACATACTGATCCAGGTAGAGTTTGATCTCGACCGGTTTCAGCAGGTTGAAATCAGGAGTGGATTTACTCTTATCAGAGATTAACTCCTCATCCATGATCACTTTGGCCTGCTGAATGCAATGATCACAAATGTGGGCATTCAATCCGGCGATCAGGATCTTTGTCTCCCGTCGTTCACGTCCGCAGAAAGAGCATACTTCATTACTTTTTGCCATGATTGCAGGTTATTTTGCCGTTTTGGATTTCTCCAGGATCTCATCGATCATACCGTAATCTAGGGCTTCTTGAGAGGTCATCCAGTAGTCGCGGTCGGCATCCTTCAGAATCTTGGTGTAGGTCTGCTTGCTATGCTTTGCGATGATCTCGTAGAGCTCTTTTTTTAGCTTTTGGATCTCCCTGGCTGTGATCTCGATATCAGAAGCCTGGCCCTGGGCCGTTCCCATCGGCTGGTGGATCAGGATGCGTGAATGCTTCAGGGCAGTCCGTTTGCCTTTGGCTCCGGCAGAAAGGAGGATAGCTCCCATCGAGGCAGCCATGCCTGTACAGATCGTGGCGATATCGGGAGAGATATATTGCATCGTATCGTAAATTCCAAGGCCGGCATAGATCGATCCTCCCGGAGTGTTGAGATAGATCTGAATGTCTTTCCTGGAGTCGACTGACTCGAGGAAAAGGAGTTGTGCCTGGATGATGTTGGCTACATAATCATCAATCGGTACACCCAGAAAGATGATCCGGTCCATCATGAGACGGGAGAAGACATCCATCGTGGCGATGTTGAGCTGTCTCTCTTCAATGATTGTAGGGGATATATAGTTGGCTGTGAGAGTTTTATATTTCTCCAGAGCCTGGTCGTTAATCCCTTTGTGCCGGGTTGCGTATTTTGAGAATTCGTCCATTTTTAATTTTCGATTAATTCGATTTTTGATTTACAATTTGTTTATACGATAATATGTTGTGATATGTTACAAAACTAGTGAACTGGTGAAATGGTGAATTGGCGAATTGGTGAGTTTGTGAGTTGGTGATTATTTGAGATTTGAATTTTGGTTATTGGAATTCATTTAGAATTTAGGATTTGGTGCTTAATGATCATGATTATGTTCGTGGTCATGATCATGTTCATGTTTTGCTGATACCAGTTTGATAAACTCTTCATAGGTGACTTCTACGGGTTTCAATGTCAGTTTCTCTCTGAATAGACTCATTAGCTTAGCATTATACAATTGATCGTTGATTTGCTTTACCTGCTCCTTGTTCTGCATAAAAGCATCTACGATCGAATCGTACTTCTTCATCATTTCAGGATCTGCAAATTCCTGGCTTACCTGGCGAAGAAGGTGGGTGCGGATATATCCCCTGATCTCTTCATCTGTAACTTCAATGTTGTGGTCTTTGATCAGTTTGTTCTCAATCAACTGCCATTTCATCGACGTGGCAAAATCAGGGAATTGTTTCTCGATCTCTTCTTGTGAAAGTTTGTTCTCGTCGTGATCGAGCAGCCATCGTTTCAGAAACTCATCCGGTAAAGAGATCTCTTTATTTTCGGTGAGTTTTTTGATAATCTCCTGAAAAAGAAACTTGTCCGTTTCTCCGGTGAAGCTTGCAGCAGCATCTTGTTTCACCCTCTCCCTGAAATCCTCTTCGGTTTCAATATTCTCACCCGGATAGACTTTAGTGAATAGTTCTACGTTCAGTTCGGCAGGTTCCATGTGAGTGATCTCTTTCACCTTGATGGATAGTGTCAGGTCAGGATTCTCAAACGTCGCAGCAGGGAGTTTCAATTGCTGGACAGCCTCCTCAGCTGTTCCGAAGAATTCAACGGGTTTGATCACAAAGATCTCATCTTTCTTCAGGCTCATCAACTTCTTTTTCACCTTTTCATCGGTGATTTTTTCCAGGATAAAGTTTACCTCTTTCTGCTGTCCGCCTTTTGTAGGATTTCCGTCTTCACCAATCTCCGTAAGATCGCCTGAGATCATATCTTCTTCTCCGGAAATTTCAGGGTGGACAGGATTCCCACTCCGTTTCCGGGTGTCATCGATATACCCGTCGACCATTTTATCGTCGATCTTGATCACATAGTTCTCCACCTCTATATCGGTCCCGATATCCTTTGTGATCTCAGGCGCCAGGCCGATATCAAAAAAGAACTCAAACGTTTCACTATCTTCAAACTGTGCTGGCTTTGTCTTCTCTTTGTTAGGTAGCGGATTCCCCAGGATTTCAAGCTTTTCATCCTGCATGTAACCCGAAAGTCTGTCGCTCAGCAATTTGTTGACTTCATCTGCCATCACAGCTTTGCCATACATTTTTTTCACCATACCAAAAGGCACTTTTCCAGGCCTGAAACCCGGGATATTGGCTTTACGCTGATAATCTTTCAATGCTTTGGTAACTGTCTCCTGGTAATCTTCCGGAACGATCTCCATGTGAATCGTCGCTGTCAGATCTCCGGTGCTCTCTCTGGTTATGTTCATTCGTTGTCAGTTAGTGAATTGGTGAACTGGTGAACTAGTGAGTTAAAGAATGTATTTGAATTTTATAGTAATTCATGGCAATAATGTGTAATAATGTGCAATCATGCACAATTCTTTCTGTGCGGATGAAGGGACTCGAACCCCCACGCCCGAAGGCACAAGATCCTAAATCTTGCGCGGCTACCAATTACGCCACATCCGCGGTTCCATGGGTAAAAAGGACTGCAAAGATACAAACTTCTGATAAAATATTTCAGGGTCGGATGACGTTAGTATGAGGATAGAAGGACGAATTGCACAAACACATATTCATATCAATAACTCTGATCTTTGCTTGCTATTGCACAGCAAGCCGGGGACAGGAGATGCTGGGAACGGCAGTGGGGAATTATTCTGGAGTTAACGGCATCCAGCTCAATCCATCTGCCATGAATTCATCGAAGTCATGGTTGGATATTCATCTCGTTTCCGGGGATGTTTTTCTACAGAACAACTACATCTACCTCTCTAAGAGTGAATTTGTTATCTGGGATGTTTTCAAGCCAGACTTTGTACTCCCATCCCATGATGAAGATTATGGCACTGAAGTACGACCCTTTTACCGGTACGACAATGCACGTCGAAAAGATTTCTTTATCAATATCCGGATAAACGGCCCGGGCGCCATGCTGGTGTGGGGTGACCATGCATTCGGACTCCATACGGCAGTCAGATCTGTCTCGTCCATACGCAATATTCCCCCCGATCTGGCGAATTTTATGTATCTGGGTTTGAATTACAACCCTCAACATAACATAAACTACAAGACAAACAAGCGATTCAGTGTCGCCCAGATGTCGTGGATGGAGGCAGGATTAAGCTATGCATACAAGGTCTATGGAAGAGGTTTCAACCGCATCGATGCCGGAATTTCCATCCGGAGATTATTTGGATTGGCAGGTTTTTACACCGTTGTCGATGACCTGGATTATGTTGTACTGGACGATTCTACCATGCAGATCAATAATCTCCAGGCCGACTATGCTTTTTCACTTCCGATCGACTACAACAGCAACAGCAACAGCATGGGTATGGTTACCGATCCTCTGTTTTCGGGTGGAGGTTGGGGTTTTGACCTGGGTGTCACGTATACCAGGTTGAAGAAACATCATCAGAAACAGTATTTTGACAAACTTTGTGCACAGCAATATGAGGATTACCTCTACCGGATTGGTATGGCCTTGATTGATGTGGGTGGAATTACCTTCAAGGACCGGGCACAAAAATACCGGATCGATAACCAGGCATCGTATTGGGAAAACCTGAACCATTTCGATTTCCAGACTGTGAACCAGCTGATGGATACGATCAGTTACCAGTTTTACGGTGATCCGACAGCCTCATATGCGGGTGATAAGTTAACCCTGTGGTTACCATCTGCGCTAAGTATACAGGCTGATTATCACTATCGCAACAACTGGTATGTGAATGGCAGCCTGATCTTTCC
>JACNKI010000233.1 GCA_014382125.1 Bacteroidota bacterium
CATTTTTGGTTGAGCTTGTGTTTCAAAAGAGATTTTCGGCCGGGCAGAAGGCAAATTGCGCGCTCCTGCACAACGGGGATCAAATAATTATTAGGTCAAACGAGGGGTCTTTTTAGGCTTCCAAGGATTGGAAGCGAATAAACGATAGGATCAAATACTGGGGTTAATTTAA
Source organism: Bacteroidota bacterium (assembly GCA_014382125.1). Lineage (GTDB taxonomy): Bacteria > Bacteroidota > Bacteroidia > Bacteroidales > FEN-979 > QYOJ01. Next base: position 173 of record JACNKI010000233.1, read on the forward strand.
AATGCTCCTGGCGGTATTCATAGCACGATTAAAACCAAGATTCAGAAATACCGTAGTGCCGTATGATATTCATACTATTGTTTGTATTGTTTTCTTACATGGTGTATATTCATAGTGAAAAGGAGCATCATAATGGATAAGACATATTACCAAGCCATTGGCGAAAAAATAAAAACCATCAGGGAATCAATCAACCTGACACAGGAAGATCTGGCTCAAAGACTCAAGCTAACACGGCCAGCAATTTCAAATATTGAACAAGGCGAGCGAAAGCTCACAGCAGAAGAAACTTTTGAAATCTCCAAAATATTGAATATTAGTCCTGCAATTCTTCTCAACCCAGAGTCTAAGGCTGAGATTGATTTCGTCCTTGAGGAAGAGACACAAGAGCCTGGGGAAACAACCAGAATCAGTGTACCGCAAAAAAACCTACAAAAATTTAAGGAAGTGTTACTGTATATCCTGGGAGAAGTAGGATCAAAGCCCAACATTGGGGAAACCGTTCTATACAAGCTTCTTTATTTTATCGATTTTAATTATTACGAAAAGTATGAGGAGCAGCTCATTGGAGCGACTTACCAAAAAAATCATCATGGTCCAACCCCGGTGGAGTTCATCAAGATTGTAGACCGAATGATCAAAGACGGGGAGCTTACCGCAGTACGAAGTAAATATTTTCAATACCCACAGCGGAAATATCTTCCCATCCGAGATGCTGATCTGAGCAAACTCTCAGGAAGCGAACTCGAGCTAATAAATGAAGTTCTCGATCATCTATCAGATATGAATGCCTCTCAGATAAGTGACTACTCACACGAGGATGTTCCGTGGATGGTTAGCGAAGAGGGAGAAATAATTGACTATGAGGCTGTCTTCTACCGGACTGCTCCATATTCTGTCAGGTAAAATAAATGATTTTTGCTATCGAAGTTGAATTACCTGAATTCAAAAAAGATTTCAAGAAACTGAAGAAAAAATATGCTTCCCTTGATGAAGACTTCAAATCACTCAAGACCTCTCAGTTAAAATTGTACCACAAATTGAAGGTTAACAATGGTGGGGTTTTACCCATTCCAGGGTTAGGAATCGAAACACCCGATATTTATAAAGTCAAGAAATTTGCCTGTAAATCGCTAAAGGGTAGCGGTAGCAATTCTGGCCTGCGGCTCATTTATGCCCATTTTCCTGAAGCGGATAAAATTGAATACATCGAAATTTACTTCAAAGGTAACCAGGCAAATGAGGATCGAGATCGCATCAAAAAATACTACAAATAATCATTTCTAAATCCCCCCTTGCCGGCGGTGTGCATTTTTGTATTATAATACTATCTATTATAATAGATAGATATCTAATAAGAATACTATTAATATTATACAATTTTGCACACCGCCCTAACTAATTGTTTTTTCAACAAGTGTATCTATTTCCCCACCTAATTTATCGCTGTTTTCTAATGCAGCCTTCAAATTGTCTGACGAATAAGATTTAGTTGAATAAAGAACAATTCTGTTGCCTTGTTTTTCAGTTTTGTAATGACAAATCCATTTTGTTAGATTCATTTCTTTTGCCAATTTTTCAATATTTCTATTTAAAGTAGTACGATGAATATCATTAAAAAATGGATATATATCCCGACTTGGGATAAAGAAATTTTTATTTTCAATATTCTCTTTAATCAGTTTTTCTAATCTTAATCTCAAATTATTCTTCTTAGTAAACGAGTGCCCTACAATGTCATTTACTGAAAGCAAGCTTGTAACGGGAAGCCCCGGTATGACGATATTTGATACAAGGATCACACGTTTTGACTTATCCAGAACAGGTCTAATTCTACTCAGGCTTTGGTAGACCTCGTCTTCCCGGGAAATCTCTAATATTGCCTGTAATCTAGGATCCGTATAGGTCAACACCTTAATGCCCTTGTTGGTCCCCTGATAACGTTTAATTCTCATTTCGGTTGTAGAGACCAGATCATGTGTGTAAAAAAATGCTGCTGCAATTTTCCGAATTAATTCCTCTGGATATCCCGGCGAACCAAAAATGATGACTTGCTTTGCAGATTCGAATTCATTGCTGCCGCGGTTGCCATAGAAATGGGTTACCAGGCTATCCGGGACAAGGGAAAGCTTCCGAATGTATTTTTCCATATTCTTCTTGCAGATGATCAGTGTATCAGGCTCATTTTCCGTGAATCGCTTCAATACTTCCAGCATCCGTTTTCGGTGAAGGGGGTTTGACTTTAAAGACGTGATTCCACCGGCTGTGGAATAGATTTGCCATACTTCATTTTCGAAGCGCAAGTGCGGTTCATATTTTATCGGCTTGATCTCAAACAGGCTCTCGTAAATGATCGGCTTCGCCGTGGCATCCAGAATAACAGTGGGTTTGGATTTGGGAGGTGCCGGGTGTTTGAAATTCAGTGTTATCTGGGGCTCCTTGCCTGATTTCTCCAGCGAAAATCGAGAGAGATGGCTTTTATTATCCGCTCTGGAAAGTTCCGGTTCCAGGATAGTGACCAGCTCCTTGGTGAAATTAAACGGAACGGCAAACTTGGGGTTTTCAAGATCAATGAATATATTATTTAAATAATCTTTCTGGTAGGCACCGAGCATAGAAAGGAGAACCGCAAAATCATCTGGAATCAGAAATCCAAACGGATCGGACGCGTACCTGGGATAGTGTTTCAAAACCTCATATTTCAGCTGCAGATGGCCCCTCAGGGTCATTCCAGACAGCGGATAGCCCATTTCCTTGTCCTCCAAAAGCAGCACGAAAGTGTCCAGTATAAGCTTGAGAGCTATTAACGGCCTTATGATTTTTTCTGGAGCTTTCATATTCACAAGATCTTCGTAATTATCATCGATCCACAAAAGCACCTCTTTAAAATCCTTGCGTTTGATTATGAACTCGGATTTAAACTGACCCATGATGTCTTCATCAAAGATCACCACATCAAAATCTTTCACGCTCTTTTTGACTTTAAACAGGAACATGGGCTGCTGAACGAACCAGTGACTTGTGCCGTCTTCGAACTGCCTGTAATAATCGCATTTTTTATACTGCTCGCACATCTGGCATAGATGCTTCTGGACATTGAGATTGCGGTCTCTTAAAAATGCCGCCATATCCGCTTTATCACAGTTACCTGCCACTCGGGTACCATCTTTAATCTGATCCGGCTGTCTGCCCCTGATCTGTCGCCAATGAGCGCGATGCTCAGGCGGGATATTGTTAAATAGATCCAGCTGGCTGCCAACCCATAAACATCTAAGGCCGCTTTTGGATACCCAGTCAAAAGTGCTTACAGTCTTGCCGGATCCAGCTGGGGCTTTAATCAGCAGCGGTTTAATTCGTCTCTGGCGATTGGCTTTTCGAAGATCGAAGACATAGCTCCCGATCGTTTCAACCATGTGTTTGCGAAGCTCACCTGGAGTATCAAATACCAATACCTTTTGGGTAATCTTCTCTTCCTCAGGTAGATCAATGGTCTTCTTACCATACTCTATTTTTTTATAGGTGCTGTAAAGTTCACAGGAAGAGTTGCAGTCAAAGCCAAGGCTCCGGGCAAAATGGCAATTGTGGTTGTATTTGTCTGAAGTGAATATGGTTTTGACAGCCGTTAAAGTAGACAGCTCTATTTCTCTGGGAGATGAATGTGAAAATTTTACCAGTTTGTTTAAAGCGTGGCAGGTTAAAAATCCGGTGGCTTCGTTCAGCTCTCTGTCAATGTGTTTTAAATATCCGGCCAAAAACATGGTGACCTGATTGCGATTGGCTTTTTTTTCATCCACCACTCCCTGCATTATGGCGTGGGTGACACAGGGCGGGTGGATTACATCCGCTATTTCTTTAACGTAATGATAGTGACCGTTTGCCGATTTTTGACTCTGTTTGGCAGCCAACAGTTTTTTGACATGGTTCGGTTTAACTGTGTATTTGGGATGGTCTTTACAATATTGGGCACTTAAATCATAAAGATTTTGGATTCCATTGTAGTCGGGCAAGATTAGTTTCCATTCGTCTTTAGCGAGCCAGGTGTAAAATATGCTTTTCGCCTTTATTCAAATCATGTTCACTAATCCGTTTCTTTTTAAATCCCGATGTTTGGTGAATGGTATTAACCATCCGAAACTGCCGGCGGCTGGAATAGATGGCATAGTCGATGTGCAGCGGTCCAATCTCAAAATCAATAAGCTCTGCCATATGCCGGTTTACCAGATGATTGTTATCCGCCATCTTTTGCCCGAATGACGTATGGGGTACAACCAGATGAAAACCTCTCCCTCCGGAAAAAAACAAAGAATATGGGCTGTTGTACCGCTTCAAGTATTCGATCAGTTTATTGACCTGAGGTATGGCTTCATCCAGAGTATTAATCACCTTACCTGGACCGACGTCAAAGTCAAAGGCAAGATCCATAAAACAAGCATTGGGGATATGGACTGAATTGGTAAGTACCCGTTGTTCCTGGGCTCGGATTTGTTCTGAAGAGAATATATTCGGCAAGGCTCTAAAGCGGTGCAGTTTTTCTACCATATTTAACACTTTAGCTTTTTCAATGGCATACTCATAAGAGTAATAATTCAATGTGGTGTAGCAATTGTAATGGCTGAATATTTTGGCGTAATTTTCCAAGATTGTATCATCGTCGGGTACCGGTAGCCATTTGAGCATATAATCATTCCCATACCTGCTCTGGGGCGGAATCCCTTGAGTGAAGCCCAAATATCTTGCCGCCCGGTCAGGATAGTCGGTGTATTGAATGCCCTTACCGATATCTTTATTGGAATGACTGTGCCAGACCTCACGGAAGAGCATGTCTTTTGGGTGACTTTTTATATAGTCGAGCAAACAACTATAATATTTCACCTCAGCTCTCCCATGAGAGCGAGAAAAGTACGGCGTTTATCAACCTGAC
>JACNKI010000234.1 GCA_014382125.1 Bacteroidota bacterium
CAGGTCTTTTCCGACTACCACTTTTCCGTCATAGACTGTGGAGACCTCTTCCAGGATCTCTTTTTCCGTTCCGCCCCATTCAAGAATATGATAGAGAATGACGAGTTTCGGTTTAGCTTCAGAAGCAATCTCTCCTATCTCCAGAGTTGAGGTGTGATGTCCCTTATGATACGTTTTCCATTTCTCACTTTTTGTCTCCCAACCTTTTTGAAAGTAAACCTCATGGATCAGAATATCTGCACCGGTAGCGTATTCAATCACTTTTTCGTTAGGCCTGGTATCTCCTGAGAGGACGATCACCTTATCGGGAGTGGTGAACCGGAATCCCCATGCGTTAGGCCAGGAGCCGTGATCTACCGGAAACGCTTCCACCGTCACGTTTGAATCCTGGTAGATAACGCCTTCTTTTTTAAATTCATGACAATTCACCCGCCATCCAATATCATTTGCCGGCTCATCTCCGTCAAGGCGGTATTGGATATCGGCATCATATGCTTTCAACACATGTTTTGTCATCTTTTTCAATCCTTTGGGGCCATATACTTCCAGTGGTTCATCCCGTCCCATCACCCATGGAGTTAAGATCAGGTCGGGATAGCCGGTCGTATGATCAGAATGGAGATGAGTCAGGAAAGCATGTTTCAGGTTTTTGGTAGTCAATCCTTTGATGGGACCGCCATACCTTGGCGACAAGGCGGCTGCGTTCCGAACCAATCCGGGCCCGAAATCGACGATATATGGCGTATCATTCACCACGATTGCCACCGAGGATCCCGACTGATGAGGATCGGGATTGGGATTGCCTGAACCCAACATGATGACATGGGTTATCCCAAGCGAATCACTTTCAGCCCAACCTTGTTGCGTCAGCAAGATCAATAAAACGAAAAATGATATGACTTTCATTGACATAGAAATTTTATGCAGGCGGATGATTTCACATGGTGGCTGTCAACTGTTGGAATGCCTCCAAGGTCACGAAAGTTGGGTTGATTGGCGAGAATGGATTGAAAAGAATCCGGAGTTTCATTGAACATGGGACAAAGGTAGGGAATTTGAACCTTTACAACTGCTGGTATTCGATTGAAGGGTAGCCTTTCTGGCCAACATCATTGTAAAAGCCGATAAAACGTAGTTTGTAATAAAAACCCGTGTGGTTTCGGATCACATAGGTGATGCCGGGTGTCACGGTGTAACTTCCGGCTTCAAAATTATAATATTTCCAGTCGTAGCCGATTGCATCAAGATTAGATGAGTAGATCATCTGCTGGGACATATCGAATGTGATGGTCGAAAAGTCATTCAGCGTATCCTTTGCTACTTCCACTCCGTTTCTGTTGACTAAAACACCTGTTACGAGATATGGATAAGCTTCTCCAAGGTCGGTAAAGAGAAGAGTCGTGTATTGGGTAAAAAGGAGATCCCAACTATCTTTCGGGGGTTGAAGTTGTTGAACCGATCCTTCTGAATTAAAACTGAAATAGAGCCAATTCACTGTCGGGTCCTTCGGAACAGAAGTATATACTATGGAATCTTTAAACAGCTCCGCGAACCGAAAATAATAGGTGCCGTTTTTCAGGCTGTCGAAGATCACCTGCATGAATCCCAGGGGTTTGCCGAGATCATCCATCCCCCTGTTGATCGCGTATACATGCTGGTTGGAGATGGTGTCTCCATCTGCAGATATATCAAACCATACTCCGATCGCCGTGGAGTCGGGATTTCCATTCGATTTGTCGAATAACCACGTAGCGCCAATCGTATCCTGCGGGATGCCAAACGGAATAACACCGAGATCAGCGGCATTCATAAAATCGGCAGTATTCAGTAAAATTTGCCACCCTTCAGGGGAAGTCTCAAAAGCAAGGTCGCTAGCCGATCTTTCATTTGAACTTACCGTGCCCTGGATATCAAGATCGAAGTAGACCTGGTATTTGTAGTACTTTGTCATCGCAATCGTATCGGTTTTCGCATCACCTCTTTGATAAGGCGCTATTCTCATATCTTCCTTGAAACAGCTTGCGAGAAGAACGGTTAGAAGAGAAATAAGAAGTGCTACTGATTTTAGGCGGATCATTTATACTGATTAAAATTGAATGTAAACCGAACAAACACTGTTCTTCCGTATCCTACTGCCACCCCTTCACCCCCACCACCAGTATGTCCGCTTCCTCCCAACCCGGTGGATGGAATAACCTGGTTGTTGAAAATATTTTTCATTCCTGCAGCCAGACGAATTCTGTTTTTCCAGAATCCCTTGGTGATTGTGAAGTCCATCGTGTTGTAACCATTGATATACCCAAGCGTCAGCGAATCTCCGTTGAGGTATGGCTGTTGCTTTTCCCCCGTATATTTATATAGCAAGGCAATTGTTATCTCCGGTTTAGCAAACCGATAAGAACCATTGGCACTGATATCTGTCGAGAAAATGAATCCATTTGTTCTGGTTCCATCTGCCATCTCTACATTGATCCCTGTTTTTGCCAGGCCAGCTGTAATTTTCAACGGAGGATATAGAGAGAATGTCACATTGGCCTGTCCTCCAATCGTTTTGTATTTATCGAGGTTCACATATGTATAATTCAGATCGCTGGTAGCGCCTGGCACCTGGGCAAGGGTAATGATGTTCTGAATCGCATTATAAAATCCACTGATTTCTGCCGACCATGCTGTTTTTCGTTTCTCTATTGCGTATTGAAGATTCACACTTACGTTGTTGGATGTCTCCGCCTTCAGGTCAGGGTTGCCATGGATATCGTGGTTGATATCCTTGAAATAGAGGTACAATTCCTTGATGGAGGGTGCCCGGAAGCCTTTGGAATAAGATACTCTTAATGCCAGCGTTTCGATGATATTCCATTTCGTACTCAAGGCAAAAACCAGGGGTGCACTGTAGTTGGTGTTATAGATAAAACGGATACCTGGTTGTATCGAAAGGGATTTCACCGGATCCCATTTCACACTGATGAAAGCTGCATAGTCACCAATCGCCTGTTTATCATCCAGAATACGCTTCCCCAATCCCGATTCGTAATTCAGATCCACGCCCAACTGGTAGTTAAATTTTTTATCCGGATTATTCTTTGCAAAAGTCAGTCGCCCCATGTAGGTTCTGAGTTTTGTTGTATCCTGTTGTTCCGGATCCTGAGTGCGAACCTCTTCAAGGGTGGTCAGGTCAATCAGAAATGTCTCCTTGATCCTGTTATATGCCGAATAAGAGAGGATGATATTTAAAAAATGTGCTTTCCAAAGCTGCCAGTTCACATCCAGCCTGGTGTTGTATCTTACCGTTGTAAAGTATGAATCAAATGCTTTTTCAAAATAGGGTGGCTGCAGGTTGCCTTTATCCTGCAACAACTCATTGAAATAGTCAGCACCGATCTTGATTTTCAACTTATCCAGTGTATATGCATAGTATCCATCTGCGAAGTACTGCCGGCGGGGTTTAAATATTACAGATCGCCCGGTGTCTGATGAGGGAGAGTATCCTCCAAAAAAATTTCTTCCACCGGCTACTCCGATTGAACTGCGATCCAGATTCATTGCCACACTGCCATCAAAATTCCATGTACCTACCGATTCATAATAGGTGTTGAATATGGTGCTCAGTTTAGCCGAGTTGTTCTCTTTGGTGATGATATTGACCACCCCGGCAAGGGCGTTGCTGCCATAGATCACCGACATCGGTCCTTCGATCACTTCGATATGGTCAACATTATTGAGGTTGATCTGGTTGAGGTCGAAGTTGCCGTTCATCCGGCCGATCATCGGAACCCCATCCATCAGGAATTTCACATTCTCTCCTGAAAGTCCCTGGATTTTCAGGCTGGTTCCAAGAACCCCTTGCTGGGTCACATTCATACTCACCTCGTCTTTCAGCAGGTCAGCCATGTTAGTGGCAGCTTTAAGTTCGATTTCCCGGGCATTGATCACATTAATTTTATAGATGGATTTATCAGCACGCTCCGGAGTATATTGAGCAGTAACCACCACTTCATCTATATTGAGTATGGTAGGTTTAAGCAAGATTGTACGAGACTCTCCGGGGCGAATAGTGTCTCGAAAAGTTTCGTACCCGACAAATGAAATAGCCAGTTTCGACTCCTCTTTCACATCATTTACTGCTTTCCCCTCCATAGAGGTTGTACAATACTTCGGCAATCCATTCTCCAGGCCTTCAAAGCAGACGTGAGCGTAAGCTACAGGCTCCCGGCTTTTCTCATCCAGTACGGAAATGAAATCCTGCTGACCGAAGGATGTCTCCACGGTCAGCAGGATAAACAAAAACCAAAAGACGCCTATACCATTACGTCTTATCACGAGTTACTGTTTGAGAAATTTATAGACAGATCGATCGTTTCCGGTAGAAACAACCATAAAGTAGGCTCCCGGAGACAACCAGTTGATATTCCAGGATGTTTTCTTCTGCCCCTCTGGAAGAACTTCCCGGCGTAACATCCGGCCCGTCATATCCATTAGGGTCAATGTCATCTGCTCATTCACCGGGTTGATGATTTCAATCTCAACATTGATGATATCCGATGCCGGATTCGGATAGAGGCTGACGTGAAAGTTGGAGTACCTGCTGTCTCCGATCCCGGTAGTGCTGCCGACATGGGCTATTCCAAAGTCGATAACACCGGTAGACATGCCCTCGAATCCGGTAAATACGAGACGATAGACATCCTGAACCTGATCTTGCACATAAAAGACCATGGAATCTTCGATGACGTATACCATATTGGCGAGATCAAACCACTTCCAATCCCATCCTATATTCGACCGGGTGCTATCCCACGAGCCCTGTTGCCAATCGTTGAAATCAGGATCAACCGGGTAAAACCTTTTTGTATAAACGGCGGGATTACTGAGAACACCTGTCACAGGATAAGGAGTCCCGGTGTAATGCATAGCCATGTATTTAGTAAAGAGGATATCCCAACTCTCCTTTACCGGTTGATAGTCAACCGGGAGGTTCGTCTGCATATCGAATCCGATAAAATCTTTATCAAGGTACAAGTTACAGTCTAGTGTAATTTCATGAGAATCTGATCCATCCAGGTTTGCATATCTGAAGAGATAGGTATTTTCCG
>JACNKI010000188.1:0-19042 GCA_014382125.1 Bacteroidota bacterium
AGATCGTGAAAGCGAACGAAGAGCTGACTGATATAAAATTTAACTACAAAGTCGACCCTTGAAGATTAATCTACGAATGCAGGAATGTAGGAATATTTACTTTGAATCTTGAATCTTGAACCTTACTTCCTGCTATCAATCAGGATTTCCAGTATCTTAATGGCAGCTACGGGGATGATCGTTCCCGGACCGAAGATGGCAGCAACTCCGGCTTTGTAAAGAAAATCATAGTCCTGGGGTGGAATTACACCGCCAACGATCACCATGATATCATCACGTCCCAGCTTCTTCAACTCATTGATCACCTGGGGCACCAGCGTTTTGTGTCCGGCTGCAAGGCTGGAGACACCCAGAATGTGGACATCGTTTTCCACGGCCTGCCTGGCAGCTTCCGCCGGGGTTTGAAAGAGGGGCCCGATATCGACATCGAACCCGATATCCGCATATCCTGTTGCTACCACTTTGGCTCCTCGGTCATGGCCATCCTGTCCCATCTTGGCTATCATGATCCGGGGACGCCGGCCTTCTATCTCTGTTAATTTGTCGGCAAGTTCCTTTGCCCTGGCAAAGGCATCGTCATCCTTCGATTCTGACGAATAAACGCCTGATATAGATCGTATCACTGCTTTGTACCTCCCGTATACTTTTTCAAGTGCATATGAAATCTCTCCCAGAGTAGCCATCTTGCGGGCTGCATCAACCGACAGGGCAAGCAGGTTTCCCTCCCCAGTTTTTGCCGCTTTGGTCAGTGCTTCCAGGGCCTTTTCTACTTCTTCGTTGTTTCGCTCTTTTTTAATCTTCTTAATGTGTCCGATCTGGGCTTCCCTGACAGCAGAGTTATCCACTTCCAGTGTCTCGATTGGATCCTCTTTCTCCAGCCGGCAGGTGTTTACGCCGATGATTTTATCTTTGCCCGTATCGATGCGTGCCTGTTTACGAGCAGCTGCCTCTTCGATCCGCATTTTCGGAATCCCTGTTTCGATGGCTTTTGCCATACCACCAAGCTCTTCAATCTCTTCGATATGCTTCCATGCCTGTGTTGCGATCTGATCGGTGAGCGCTTCGATGAAATAGGACCCTGCCCATGGATCAAGGGAACGGCACACATTGGTTTCCTCCTGGATATACAACTGGGTATTCCTTGATATTCGTGCTGAGAAATCCGTAGGCAGTGCTATGGCTTCGTCGAGTGAGTTGGTATGAAGAGACTGAGTATGACCCAAAGCGGCACCAAGCGCTTCAATACACGTTCTGGTTACGTTATTGAACGGATCCTGCTCGGTGAGGCTCCAACCCGATGTTTGGGTATGTGCACGTAATGCCATCGACTTGGGATTTTTAGGATTGAATTGTTTCACAATCTTTGCCCAGAGTATCCGCGCCGCCCGCATTTTAGCTATCTCCATGAAAAAGTTCATGCCCGACCCCCAGAAGAAAGAGATCCGGGGAGCGAACGCGTCGATATCCATGCCGGAATTGACACCTGTTCGCAGGTACTCCAGACCATCAGCCAGGGTGTAACCAAGTTCAATATCACAGGTGGCCCCTGCCTCCTGCATGTGGTAACCACTGATGCTGATCGAGTTGAATTTAGGCATGTATTTGGCTGTAAACTCAAAAATATCCGCGATGATTCTCATAGATGGACCAGGGGGATAGATATAGGTATTCCGCACCATGAACTCCTTTAAAATATCGTTCTGGATGGTTCCGATCAACGTTTCCATCGACACACCTTGGTTTTCAGCTGCGACAATATAAAATGATAAAACAGGCAATACCGCGCCATTCATTGTCATCGACACCGACATTTTATCCAGGGGGATCTGTTCAAACAGCATCTCCATATCTTCAACAGTATCGATTGCTACACCGGCTTTCCCAACATCACCAACCACACGTTCATGATCGGAATCGTATCCACGGTGGGTGGCGAGATCAAATGCTACAGACAGACCTTTTTGTCCGGATGCCAGGTTTCTCCGATAAAAAGCATTTGAGTCTTCTGCGGTTGAAAATCCGGCATACTGACGAATGGTCCACGGGCGCATGACATACATGGTTGAGTAAGGTCCACGGAGAAATGGAGGCAATCCGGCCGCATATTCGAGATGCTCAAGTTTCTGCAGATCAGATTCTCCATAAACCGGCTTTAAGGGAATATGCTCGGCAGTTAACCACTCCTCTTCGGATCCTTTCTGTTGTTCCCACGCCTGGAAAGAGGTCTGGTCAGGTTCTGAGGATTTATAATCGATATCTTTGAAACTGGGTCTCATCAGATATATATCATGATTGAATTAAAGAGATAAAATAAACACCAGGTATACCTTCTTCGACAAAGGGTTGACAATCAGATTTGACTGGATGGGAATAGAGAACTTCTTTGACACAGGAATATCTTTCGAAATATTGATGCCAACATTGTTGATTCCTGCTTTTGGTCCGTACCACAAACTCCCAAACGGGATGCCTCCGATAAACGGTTTGATGCCAAATCCTTTGACATTGAATTGGTAAGAGAGTTCAAAATAGGTCGAGTAGTTATTCTTTGTCCCAAATCCATATATCCCTGTACTGTCTTTTCCTTTATCAGCTCCATATACCATCACGGCAGCAATAAATTGAATGGGAAATTTTTCCGGTCCGTCAAAAATAAATGAGGCTTCCAGGGCATGAAAAGTACTCTTATTGTTCCAGTTGAAATAATCATTCCCCGGAAGGGAATCGATCGGACCCGGCGCATAGTAATCAAAAAGCATCAGGGTGAAATACTTATACCGATATGAGATAAACAAATCCAGCTCGGAGTAATTGTATGTTATTGATGTAGAGTCGTCGAGCTGTAACGAATGCCTGGAGAAGGCATAGGAACCCCAGGCCCCTAATGTAAGTCCAAAAGCACTGATAGATGCAGTTGGCTGAATCGCTGCCGATTTACCAAAATTTTGTCCTCTCCAGATGTATCGGCTTGCCAGATCTGCTCCAATATTCAGTAAAACTTTTCCCGGTTCAACCTGTTTCGACTCCTGCAGGGCTGTCTCTTCCTGAGCCAAAACCGTAAACATAGATACTACAATCAATATAGATAGCAGTACAAATCTTTTCATGAAATATATTGTTTATTGAAAAAGTAGCAGCTGAAGTTTCTCGAAGTCAACCGGCTTGTTCATCATCTCATCCATTCCTATCTCAAGAAGCCGATCCCGGTCATCTTCAAATGCATTGGCAGTAATCGCAATGATCTTGATCTGTTTTCCTTCCTCTATATTTTGCTCCCTCTCAAGCTCCCGGATTGCCTTACAGGCAGTAATCCCATCCATCACCGGCATCATGATATCCATCAGGATCACATCATAGCTGTTTGCTGTGAACTTTTCCACTGCCACCTGGCCGTTAGGAGCGCATTCTACCTGATGACCAATCCGTTCAAGACTAGCGGTTATCATGCGCAGGTTGATCAGATTATCCTCTACAACCAAGATAGAAAGCGACTGTTTATCAGCTTGTTCAGTATGATCCTTTGAACACATATGAATCCATTATTGAATGCCTAAACGGCGTTGATATTTTGTTAACTCATGAAGCAAGTTACTCCGGATATGGATAAAATCATCCACTCCAGCCCCTCGAAGATCTTTCACCATCTCTTTGGGGTATCCTGCAATAATAATCATTATACTTGAATTATGCTCCTTAAGTTTCCGAATTATCTCCGGAACGATCCCGGCATACTCATCATCAGAGCTGCAAATGACCACTATTTCTGTTTTTGATGCTATTGCTGCGTCAACTCCTTCGTCGATCGAAGCAAATCCGGGATTATCTATGATACGGTATCCGGCACAGCCAAAAAAATTGGTAGCAAAACTGGCTCTGACCCGCATCATAGCAAGGTTTCCCATTGTAAAAAGAAAAACCGAAGGCTGCTTATTCCCGTCCTCAACATACCTCTCAGTAGCCAATCTCAGTCGTTCAAATACTTCACCTGCCCTGAAACGGGGCATCCGTTTGTAGGTTGTCGTTTTCTCCTCATCCTTCTCTATCTCGATCGGAATCTCGCGGAGTATATTCTCCGTCACGTTTGGATATTGATTTGTTCCTAACACCAGAAATTTTCTTTGCGCAATATCCATTTCCTTCTGTTGACGTGACTCTGTAACTGAGTCCTGTATAAACCCGGATTTGATACACTCGATGATGCCTCCCTTCTCTTCCACCAGCTTGAAAAGGTTCCAGGCTTCACAAGCGATGGAATCAGTCAGATTCTCCACATAATATGAACCAGCCGCTGGATCAACAACCTTATCAAGGTGGGATTCCTCTTTAAAAATCAACTGTTGATTCCGGGCATTTCGCTCGGCAAATGAGTTCGGTTTCTGAAAAGCAATATCGAACGGCGAGATAGAGAGGGAATCCGTGTTACCCAGTGCACCCGACATCCCTTCCGTTGTTGTTCTCAACATATTTACGTAAGGATCGAAGATGGTTTTGTTCCACCTGGCAGTAACACAGTGAATATCCATTACGCAAGACTCTATCCGGGCAGGCTTATACTGCTCAACGATTTTTGCCCAGAGCAGGCGGGCAGCTCTAAGTTTGGCTATCTCCATAAAATAGCTGGGACCAAGTGCAAACGTGAACGCTATCCGGGAAGCGCCAACATCCGGATCAACTCCCTTTGTAACCAGGCCAGCCAGATACTCATTTCCGGAAGCCAATGAAAAAGCAAGCTCCTGGACCAGGTTAGATCCGGCATCCTGGAATCGGTATCCATTGATATTTATGACTTTTACCTGAGGTAGCCGCTTATGCAATGTATTTACAAGGTACGTGGCCTCTTCCAGGTTGCTCTCCCATGAGAGATAAAAATCGCCTTGTACCAGAAGAAAGCTGATCGGATCAAAGTTTAAAGAGCCGGTTATCCGCCCGTTATCATCCTTCCTGTTGTTTACCTCATAGAGAAAAAGCTCTGCCGTTAAAGGATATGACCGGGAGCGAAAATAGTGTATCGCAATTTTCGTCAGGTCAATCCCCTTCAGAAGGTGCTTAATCTGCTTGTGTGTCGTAATCTCCCGGGCATTGAATCCGACGGCCTGAGCTCCGTGTTTAATCGCATCCAGGGCAATACTATTGGCTTCTGATATTTCTGATGAAGGGATATCCTGTCGGACCAACCATTCATTGTTATCAGTTTTATCACCCCTGACAAAGGGAAACTCTCCGGGAAGAGATCTCAGGTACTCCAACTGCGAGAGATCAGAACGCCTGTAGTAGGGTTTCACAGAAAAACCTTCAGGTGTATTCCAGATCAGACTTTTGGTATAATCAGCTCCGTTGAGATCTTTGTTGATCCTCTCTTCCCAAGCCTCTGTTGAAACAGGTGGAAATTCGCGGAATAACTTTTTCTTTTCCCCTGATCTCATTTACATTTCCTTCCTTTAAGAGATTAGCTTCTGAAGAGTCCATTCAAAGAGCTAACAAAAAGATTAACAAAAATAATCAATATAGACTGAATCCCTGTATCTTTACTGAAAAAACTTGACAGATGAAGATTGCATTGCTTGGGGCATCCGGATTCATTGGCAGGTATTTGAAAAGAGCACTGCGGGCAGCAGATCATGATCTGACTTTCATCCTTCGGGAGGGATTCAACAAACCGGTCACAGATTTTTGCGCAGAATATATCGATTATCACGATGTTGTTATTAATCTCTGCGGTGCACCCCTTTCGAAGAGATGGAATGAAACGTATAAACAGGAGCTTCTCGATAGCCGGATCCTGACCACACGGAAGATCACAGAGGCTATTCTGTATGCTTCCAATCCACCAAAAACATTTATCAACGCCTCTTCCGTTGGGATTTATAATGATGAGAAAACCCAGACGGAGGATAGCCAGGCGTTTGCAGATAATTTTTTAGGCAAGTTATGCCAGGTCTGGGAAGCTGAAGCGATGATGGCGAATGAGATGTGCCGGGTTGTGATTCTCCGGATAGGTCTGGTGCTGGCAAAAGACGAGGGTACGCTTAAAAAGATGATGCCTCCGTTTCGATCAGGTATCGGGGCAACAGTAGGCAATGGCAACCAGGGAGTATCCTGGATCCACATCGATGACCTGACAGAGATCTTCCTGTTTGTGATCAACCATCCTGAGATTCAAGGGATTCTCAATGCGGTGGGAGAAAATCCGACTGACAACTTTCATTTTTCAGAGATGCTGGGGAAGATGTACGGACAACCGGTTTACTTCAGTATTCCCAGGTTCGCGCTGAAGCTTATTTATGGCGAAGGAGCACAGGTGCTGATTGATGGTCAGCGAGTCATCCCGGAGAAGCTCCTCAAAAGTGGATTTCAATTTCAACATCCTACCCTCACCAAAGCACTGGTTGATCTCTATAAAAAACAACCTTCACAGGGGTCTATCTGATATCCATCTCTTCAACCAGCCACGTTGCACCGGCGTATTTATCCATAATAAATAACAGGTAGCGGATATCCAGAATGATATTCCGGCATTGATCCGGATCGTACATAAGATCGCTCATCGTCCCTTCCCAGTTCCGGTCGAAATTGATCCCGATCAGCTCGCCTTCACCGTTTAATACAGGTGCGCCGGAGTTGCCACCCGTTGAGTGGATTGTAGAGATGAATCCGACATGCAGCTGACCATCATCATCGGCGTAGCGGCCATAATTACATGCAGAGATCAGATCCTTCAACCGCTTTTCTACCGCATAATCGTAGATGGTGGAGTCCTCTTTCTCCAGGATGCCCTGAGCTGTAGTGAAATACTCATACGTAACAGCATCAGCCGGATGAAAATCGTCAACCTGACCGTAGCAAACCCTCATGGTAGAGTTGGCGTCAGGGTAGAACTGTTTATCAGGTTGCATCTTCATCAGTGCAAGCATATAGATGCGTTGAAGGCTGTCTATCGCTGATGTAATTCTTCTACCTTCCGGAATGATATCCTGATTGTACCTGTTAGCTATGCTAAGAAAGAGCTGATACACCGGATCGGCACGAAGCTTTTTCCCTTTATTCCGTTTGTAATTATCAAGAAATGCGTAGAACCTGGTCGAATCCACAAAGATAGATTTGCGGAACAAGTCATCTACATAGGCCGGAATATCTCCTTTGTGCTTTTTCGCTATCCGGGCAAAAATATCCGGCATGTACTCCTTATACATGTTATTCCACATCTCTTCCATCATCAGGGTTGTAATCTCCCGGTCGATAGCAGGCTGATAATTTTTATAGAAACTCCTTGCGGTTTTCATGAGATTTTCTGTTTCAGCAGCCAATGCCTCATCTGACGTTTTCTTATCCCCGGACTGTTTAATCAGGTTATTTGCTGAACGAGAGAAACGATAAAGTTCAGGAGCCATACCAGCTTCTCTAAGGTAAATTGCAGCCAGCGAGATGGGATAACGTTCTCCATAGAGCTTTTTGAATTGCGGAAGGATTGTTGCATAACCGGCCTGATCGCCATCCAAAGATTCTGCCCAGGCCTGAAATTTCTTTTCAAACTCCTGTTTCTTCACCACACCATCGGCACGTTTAATACCTCGTGTCTCTCCGATCATCTTCTTCCAGTAGTTGGAGATCCGGGCATGTTTAGACGAATATTGAATCCGGACCAGTCTGTTCTTCATCGTCGCATTTTTGATGACATCCAATCGTTTCTGTCTTAACCCGATCTTGACCGGATTCTCTTTGATGGTAATCAACTCAACTGCGAAGGACGGGAGATATTCATGTGTTCTCCCCGGGTTTCCAAAAAGCAGCGTAAAATCCCCTTCATTATATCCACCCAGGGAGATCGGCAGATAGTATTTCGGTTTGTAAGGAACATTATCTTTTGAATACACTGCTGGTTGGTTATTGCTGTCGGCATAGACGCGAAATACGGAGAAGTCGCCTGTATGTCGAGGCCACATCCAGTTGTCGGTATCGCCACCAAATTTTCCTATCCCGGAGGGTGGAGCACCAACAAACCGGATATCTTTAAATATCTCGGTGACAATCAGGAAATACTGGTTCCCATGATAGAACGACCTGACATAAGCATCGTAATGAGTATCTTTTTCCGCTTCATCAACAACCGCTTTGCTGTTTTTTTTGATGACAGCACTTCGGCTCTGTTCTGACATATCAGGAGTTACGCCTTCCAGTACCCGATCTGTCACATCTTCCATCCTGATCATGAAGGTGACATTCAAACCCGGGTTTGGAAGTTCCTCATCCAGCGATTGTGCCCAATAACCATCTGTCAGGTAATCATGCTCCAGGGAGCTATGCCTCTGTATCACACCATACCCGCAATGATGATTTGTCAGGAGGAGTCCTTTCGGAGAGACTAATTCGCCGGTACATCCCCTGCCAAACCTGACTATAGCATCTTTCAGGCTCGATTGATTGATGCTGTATATATCTTCGGCAGTCAGTTTCAGTCCCATTTTTTGCATCTGTTCAATATTTTTATTTAGCAAAATCGGAATCCACATTCCCTCGTCAGCAAATAGCGAGAGGTGATACGTGAATAGTGAACAGATAGACACAAGTGTGATTAGTTTTTTCATAATTGAAATTTTATATATGAAATTTTCTTCCCCTGTTTCAACCAGATTTTCTCGTAATAGGTTTGGATCTGAGAAGCCGGATCCTGGGTGTTTTCTGAATACAGGTCCTCAATAGCGAGCAAAACTTTCACTTTCGTTTTCTCAATAATCTCTTGGGTATATGCAAAAAAATCGAAGTCATCGGTTTTCAGGTGAACGATTCCGGAGGGTATAAGAATTTTTTGATACCGGTTGAGAAAAATCGGTGCTGTCAATCTTTTCCTCTCTTTTCCCGGTTGCGGATCGGGAAAAGTAATCCAGATCTCAGAAACTTCGCCAGGTCCAAAAAGTTGCTCCAGGTGATCGGCCCGGGTACGGATGAAGACTACATTCTTCAACTGATCCTCTTCAACAGTTTTGCATCCCCTCCAGAGCCGCGCCCCTTTAATATCAATACCGATAAAATTTCTGTTCGGATATTGCCGGGCCAATTCGATTGTATACTCTCCTTTACCGCAACCCAACTCCAGTGTGATCGGGTGGTCGTTCCGGAAGAATTCTTTGCCCCAGACCCCTTTCATTCGATAACAGGGTTTAATATCCTGATACCGCGGTTGAAAAAGATGAGGGAAAGAAAGATTCTCGGTGAAATGGATCAGTTTTTTCTTCGCCACCACAATGCTTATTTTTCCAATAACCAGGCTCCCGGAAAACCGCTTGATTTCATGGAACGCATCATTCGAATTGCTTCTGTCTTTTTCGAGAAAACACCAGCTGCAACACGTGCAAGTCCTCCTGAGGAGTAGTCGAAGATTCTGGCTTTGATCCCTTTTTGGTTCAGGTTTCTGACCAACCGATGGGCATTGTTTTCAATTCTGAAAGCGCCGACGATCACGGCAAAAGTTCCACCTCCGGTTAGAGCTTTTTGAGGGGATGGCGTGGCTTTCTCCTCGATAGGAGCCGGTTCTTGTCTGATCTGCGGTTTTTGAGGAGTTGTCAACTCCTCTTCCAAGATGTAAGTTGGTTTGGATTGTGGAACTATCTCTTTTTTATCCGTTTTGCTAAATGGTGAAAGAGATGAGAGAATATCTGCTGTATTCCATGATCCTGATTTGATCGAATCATATCCCGCCAGGCTGAGGATAATTCCAACAGCAACGGGAACTGCAAGAATCGCAGCCCATTTCAATGGCTTTGGGAGTGCTCGTTTTACTATCTCTTTGGTAACACGTCTTGTGTGCATGCGATTCTCCGCCTTCACTTGATAAGAATCGCGTTTGACAGGAGCGGAAAAGAACGGCTGCAGACCATAGGATTCAGTCAGGTGGTTGGAACGAAGGTCCTGATCAAATTGAATGTTCCCCTCTTTCCCCATATAGATCTTGCCAATATCCAGTAAAATTATATATTTTCGGGTTTTCAGCACACGGATTGTCTCTCCAGTGAAAAGGCGGATTTTATCATTGGCTTCACTGAAACTGATTTTCTCCATTTGAGCAATATGGTTTGCAAGCAAACCATCATTCTGCCGAAGATTGATGTTGAATAATATTTTCTTGGATGGAGGTTGAAAGGTGTGATATACGGGGTGGATCTGAGCTGGGAGGTAGCTCCCTACAAATCCGCCAAGGCCAGGAATAATTACACAATCATGCTCCGACAATAACTCCGAGATGTATTTTTGAATCTCCATATCCATGTCCATTAACCAGCTAAGATACCAATTATCAACTGAGATTAAAAGCTATTGTTGGTAAGTTTTTTCAAATCAGCAGGGGTATCAATTGAGATACTCCGAAAAGATGTTTCCCGAATGGCAATGGGGAATCCATGCTGTAGCCAGCGAAGCTGTTCAAGGGACTCGCTTTCTTCCAGAGATGTAGCAGGCAGGATAACCAATTGTTTCAGAATAGCGGCTCTATATCCATAAATGCCTATGTGTTTGTAAAATGTACCATGATCCAACCAGGTTCCAGGTTCAGCATCCCGGATTGTGGGAATAGCCGATCGGCTGAAATAGAGAACTGAATGATTGTCATTAAAAACCACTTTGACAACATTCGGATTGAAAATCTCTTCCTGCAGGTTGATCTTTCCGGCCAGTGTAGCGATTCCAGCTGATGGGTTATCGAAACAGCTAATGACTTCCGAAATCTGTTGCGGATTGATGAAGGGCTCATCTCCCTGGATATTAATGACGATATCAGTTCCGTTTCCGGAGGCACCCTTATCTGCTAACTCAAGCGCTTCACAACATCGTTCCGTACCACTTTGATGCGCCTCTGATGTCATAACCACATTGCCTCCAAATTCGCTCACATGACTCTTGATCATCTCATGATCAGTTGCCACAAGAACACGCGTAAGCTGATCGCATTGCCTGGCCTGTTCATAAACACGTTGGATCATTGATTTTCCATCAATGATGCAAAGTGCTTTCCCCGGAAACCGGGAAGAAGCATACCGTGCGGGGATGACACCAAGGATATTCATAAGGCTCAATCAGAATAACCCGTGTAATTCGGCATTGATACGTTCAATTACCGTTCCAAGATCTTCCGGGTCTTCGGGAAAGTTCACCTCGTCGACATCAACAATCAGCAGCTTGCCAAGCGTGTAATCTTTGATCCATTCTTCGTACCTTTCATTCAGATTCTTCAGGTAATCCAGCCGGATGGCGCTTTCGTATTCACGGCCCCTCTTCTGGATTTGATTGACTAAGGTCGGCACCGTAGAACGAAGATATATCAATAAGTCGGGCGGTTGAATCAGCGAGCTGATGAGTTCGAAAAGTGAGCGATAGTTATCGAAATCGCGGGTGGTCATCAGGTTCATCGAATGCAGGTTGGGTGCGAAGATGTAAGCATCTTCGTATATCGTTCTGTCCTGGATGACAGTTTTGCCCGATTTCCTGATCTTGACGATCTTTTTGAAGCGGTTGTCCAGGAAGTAGATCTGCAGGTTGAACGACCACCTTTGCATATCTTCATAGAAACTGTTCAGGTAGGGATTATCGTCAGCACTCTCATAATGAGGCTCCCACTGAAAATGTTTGGCTAGCAGTTCTGTAAGTGTCGTTTTACCCGACCCGATGTTTCCTGCAATGGCAATATGCATAGTGTAGATTTTCAACCAAAGATATAAAAAGAGCTGGAGTTATGAAATCATTTTAAGGATTTCATCCACATATTTCCGGTTGTTGTACAACCGTGGTACCTTATGTTGACCTCCCAGTTTTCCTTTCGATTTAAGCCATTTGTAAAATGTATTGTGTGGTACCACACGGATGATTGGTTCACGTAATAACATGTTGTGATATCGTTTCGATTCGTAATCTGAGTTCAACGACTTAAGAGCGTTGTCGAATATTTCAGTGAAAAAGGCCATGTCCTCAGGAGGGGAATCAAATTCGATCAGCCATTCATGGGCTCCCTTTGTCTTTTCCTGTATATAAACCGGGGCAGCAGTAAAATCGATGACATTGCACCGGCATCTGGCGCAGGCGATCGATAGCGCTTTATTAGCGTTATCTACGATTAACTCCTCGCCGAAAACATTGATAAAACTTCGGGTACGCCCGGTGATTTTGATCCGGTATGGGTCGATGGATGTGAAGAGGATGGTATCCCCCACCATATATCTCCACAACCCTGCATTGGTTGTGATCACCACCGCATAGTTTATCTCTGTCTCTACCTCATCCAGTGTGAGAGCTTTTGGGCTTTCGCTTGACAACTCATCCATTGGAATGAACTCATAGTAGATCCCATAATCCAGCATCAGCAGCATATCATCTTCATCACCACGATCCTGAATGGCAAAAAAGCCTTCCGATGCATTGTAGGTTTCAACGTAGTTGACTTGATCTGAGGGCAGTATTCCTTTAAACTGTTTCTTATATGGACTCAAACTTACACCTCCGTGAATAAAAAGCTCAAAGTTCGGCCATACCTCAAGTAAATGCTCCTTCCCGGTAATTTCAAGAACCCTACGGAAGAGTAACATGGTCCAGGAGGGGACACCCGAAATATTGGTCACATTATGTTGTATCGTAGCACGAGCCATCTTCTCAATTTTTGATTCCCAATCGTCCATCAGGGCGATTGACAGGTTTGGTGTCCTTAAAAACTCGACCCAGAGAGGCAGGTTCTGCATGATAATAGCAGACAAATCACCCTGGCGATAGACCGACTCATTATTCAACTCAACAATCTGATGCGTGCCACCCATTCCAATCGATTTGCCTGAAAACATATTTGTGTCTGGCGTGTTATTGCAATAGATACAGAGCATATCCTTCCCCCCTTTGAAGTGACACTCCTCCAGTGCCTCCTCACTAACCGGGATAAATTTACTCTTATCTGCAGTAGTACCGGAAGATTTGGCAAACCATTTGATCTCTGTTGGCCAGAGAATATTTTGTTCTCCACGCTTGAGCCTGTCGATGTATGGTTTTACCTCGTCGTAATCCACAATTGGCACTCGTTGACGGAAATCATCGGCAGAAGCAATCGACCTGAACTCAAATTTCTGGCCTATTTCGGTGTCTCTGGCTGCTAACAGAAGCTTCTTCAGCCATTCACGCTGGACTTCATGCGGATATTTCAGAAAAAGCTCAATCTGATGAATCCGCTTTTTCATCAACCACGATATGACAGTATTGAGGAATTCCATGGGTTCAGCTAATGAAAATCAGGATGTCAAAAATACAATTAAAATTAAAATACATCGATAGTGTAAAATATTGAGGAGAAATTGAAAACCATAAATTATCCCCAACCAGCATCAGAGCGCTGAAATGCCATCTACCATAACATTTCATACGCGAAATCCAACAGAAGTTATACAGTCACAATAAATTGAAACAAATCTAGTTTACTGCGATCTAAATTATTTATTATTTTGAAAACAGAGTCAGATATACTATATTTGCAGACCCTAACATTTGATACTGGAACCGGTTTCTGAATCGTTGAAAAACACTAATTAATCACTAACTTCTTAATCAACTATGAAAATCAGAAATAATCGACGGGATCGGATTATCAAACAGAAAAAAAAGTAGAAGTTATAAATCCAAATTTAGTTGTTATGACAAAGATCAAGTTGTTTATTGTTGAAGATGAATTGATTCTTGCACATGATTTGAAAACCAAACTTACAGATCTTGGATATGAAATCATGGGTGTTGATACAAAAGGAGAAAGTGCTGTTGAAACAATCTCTGACCTGAAAGAGAAAGGCCAGGAACCTGATATTGTGATCATGGATGTCAAGCTTGCCGGTTCAATGGACGGCATTAAAGCTGCCAGAATCTTGACCGAAAACTCAAACTGTGGTATTATTTTCTTAACATCGTTGAATCGGAACGATGTATTTACCAAATCTTTCTCTTTGAAACCTTATGCTTACCTGTTTAAGCCGGTCGATATCGATCAGATCCGGGCTGCAATTGAGGTAGCCAACTATCAACGGAACCTGGAGATGATGAATGAACGGATTATTTCAGAGCTAAAAACAGAGATCCAGCATCGTAAATCTGTAGAAAAAGAGAAAAATCAACGACTCCAGGAGAGGATCAAGGCTGAACAGAAGGTCAACCAGCTCTTGAAGCAGAAGTATAAGATGGAACTCGACATGATCAACCGTGACATGGCTACTTCTTCGATCTTCATCTCACAGAAAAACAAGATTATCGGCCTTATCAGTAAAGATCTGAACCGCCTGCTGAAGAAAGGGAAGACCATCACCAAAAAAGAGGTAGCTGAGGTGCTTAACACCATCGATGAAAACGTCAAGTTTGATAACGACTGGTACCGGATTAAAGCACACTTCGAGAAGATCTACCCGGGTTTCTTTGACCGTTTGCGAGAGAAACATCCACAACTAACTCCAACGGATCACAAGCTTGCGGCTTTGCTGCGTATGAATCTTGCTACGAAAGAGATCTCGCATATCCTCAAGATCACTGCACCCAGTACTGAAATTTCACGTATTCGTTTGAGGAAAAAGCTGGAATTGCCAAAGGGAACAAACCTTGTACAGTTTGTCTGCAATATTTAATCTTCTAACAATTCATCGGTGAGCTGGAGGTTGTGAAAAACATTCTGCACATCTTCATCCTCTTCGATGAGTTCAATTAATTTCAGGATTTTTCTGGCGGATTCAACAGCAAGTGTCTCGGTTGATTTTGGAATTCGTTGAAGTGAAGCACTTTCGGGTTCCACCTTTAACTCTTCCAGTTTCTTCACCATATTTCCGAAATCTTCCATGGCAGTTATGATGGTGAATACATCATCTTCATCCTCGATATCTTCGGCACCGGCATCGATCACAGCCATCTCAAACTCATCCTGATCCAGCTCCCCTTTTGGAACTACAAATAC
Organism: Bacteroidota bacterium; assembly: GCA_014382125.1. Lineage (GTDB taxonomy): Bacteria > Bacteroidota > Bacteroidia > Bacteroidales > FEN-979 > QYOJ01. The sequence continues at coordinate 14,948 of JACNKI010000188.1, forward strand.
TCCTTTGCGGTCGAAAAGATAATTGAGCATACCGTTTTTCCCCAGCTCACCACCATGTTTGCTAAAATAGGATCGGATATTACTAACCGTACGCTGCGAGTTATCGGTGGCACACTCTATATAGATCGCAATTCCATGAGCGCATTTCCCTTCGTATGTAATCTCAGTCAAGGTAGCAGCATTCTTATCCGAGCCTTTACTGATAGCACGCTGGATTGTTTCCTTGGGCATACTCGCCCCTTTTGCATTCGCGATCGCAACTCTCAGACGAGGATTTCCAGTCGAATCCGGACCGCTTTCCCTGACCGCAATCGTGATATCTTTGATAATTTTTGAGAAAATTTTCGATCGTTTGGCATCCAATGCCCCCTTTTTACGTTTGATCGTTGACCACTTACTATGCCCACTCATGAAATGGTTTTTAGAAATTTAGTATGTAAAATTAGCAATTTTTTCTTCTGCTTATGAAAACGATTGGTAACTTTGGAAGGTTCAAACAGCCAATATCAATCTCATTGCTAAAAAGATTCATTGATATCGCTCTTCTGCTTTGTCTCTTTGCACTCTTACCTTTTTACTGTGCTAATCCACTTATACCAACAGGAGGTCCAAAGGATGTCAGCCCACCTGAGGTGACAGAATGTATTCCGGCAAACTACTCCATACAGTTTGATTCGAAAGAGATCCGCATCAACTTCAATGAGTTTGTCAACCTGAAGTCCTCCGGCTCTGAAATCTTCATTTCCCCACCTATCTCAAACCCACCAGATTACAAACTCCGGGGAAAATCAGCGGTGATCAAGCTGGATGATACCCTGTCGCCTAACACCACCTATATCATCACATTTGGAACCTCCATTACTGACATCACAGAAGGAAATTCCCTTTCCAACTTCAGGTATGTCTTTTCAACCGGTACCTATGTTGATTCCTTAATGATTACCGGGCAGGTAATCAATGCATTCGACAATCAACCTCAAGCGGATGTTTATGCCCTGCTCTATACCGATTCCAGCGATACCATCCCGTTCGACTCACTTCCATATAAAGGAAAACCGATCTATATTGCTATGACAAATGAACAGGGGCGATTTATCCTGTCCAATCTTCGTTATGATGCGTATAAATTGTTTGTATTGAGTGATAAAAGCGGAGATTTTCAGTACAATATGCCAGCTGAGAAAATTGCGTTTTCAGACTCCCTCATCTACCCCTGGATCGGGCCAAAAACGACAATAGATTCCTTGGGAACTGATTCCATTCAACCTCAGGACACCATCCTCTCTGCTTCAATTGAATTAAGCATGTTTGAAGAGATTGATTCAACCCAGGACGTGAAGAAATCGGATCTTGTGAAAAACGATGAGTTCATGATTGTCTTTGCTTTTCCGCCACGGGATCCGGTCATCACTCCTCTGAACATTGACAGCACACAGGTGTGGTGGATGGAGGAGTATAGTCTTAATAAAGATACCGTCATCCTGTGGACTGTTGCTGAAATTCCCGACACTCTTACGTTGAAGATCAGTGATGAAGGGACTATCCTCGATACCGTGATCATTTCACCAACGAAAATAATTCCCCGGAAAAAACAGAAAAAAGAGGAGGAGAAGCCTGTATTCCTGACCCTTTCCTGGCAGCCACGTGGAGGCACTATTAACCATTTCAAATATCCTATCTCAGGGATATTTTCTTACCCTATCGCTGAATATGATCTTTCCAGAATCCGGCTGTTCACTGAAAGGGATACAGTTGATCTACCCATTGAATTTACCGATTCCCTCCAACGTAAATTCCATATAGATTATCCATGGAAAGAAGCGAAATCCTATAAGATATTTATCCCTGACTCATCCTTTATATCTTATACCGGCTTGAGTCACGATACATTGGTCTACTCTTTTCAAACAGCCAACTCGCGTGACCTGGCATCCCTGCTTGTGAATGTCGATATATCCTCAAATCCTGGAGATTATATCATCCAACTTCAGAGTGAAAAAGGAAAAACTCTTGAGGAGCAATACTTGAATGAATCGGGACAAATAATATTTGCCTTTATCCAACCGGGAAAATATAAGTTAAAAGCCATTCTTGATTTAAACAAGAACACATACTGGGATACAGGCGATTACATCAAGAAGATTCAGCCCGAAAAAGTTTTCTTCTTCTCAAAGACAATTGAGCTCAGAGGGAATTGGGATGTGGAAGAAGACTGGAGTATATAGGTAGCAGCTGGATTAAAGCTCCAGGCAGCGCTCCAGAGAGTTAATAATTTCCGTCAGCTTATCATGCTTCAGGGAATAAAAAATCATCTTTCCTTCTCTTTTTGATCCTAAGATTCCTTTATTCTTTAAGATATTCAAGTGATGTGAAGCGGAAGCCTGTTCAATTTTTAGTTTTTCATAAATCGCTGTAACAGACAAACGCTTATTCTCATTGAGCAATTCAATAATAGCAATTCGCATCGGGTGAGCCATAGCTCTAAGCATACTCGCTCCCATTTCAAGTTTTTCTAATTGAAGCACTTTCTTTTTCATGTTATATTTAATATATAATGATAATTACGGACAAAATTAAAAAAAATATTTTATTAAACTAAATATATATATATTTTTAACAAAAAAGTGATGTGAAGGCAAATTTCTGACCATCAAACACTCCTTTATCACTTAATTTCAGTTTCGGGATCACCAGCAAAGCCATGAAAGAGAGTGTCATATATGGCGCTCTGAGTTGGCTTCCTAATTGTTTTGCCCACTGATCCATCTTTTCATAAGTAGCCGCAATCTGATATCCATCCAGGTTGGACATGATCCCGGCGAACGGCAAGGGTAGAATCATCTCTTTGTCTCCTTCTACAATGGAGATTCCACCTTTTGATTTTACAATCAGGTTGATCGCCCGGGCGATTGAGTCATCATCTGCACCTGCAGCCACTATATTGTGGCTGTCATGCGCCACACAGGAGGCTATAGCCCCCCGTTTCAGCCCAAAACCGTTAGTAAACCCGATTGCCGGTGGTGCAGCCTGGTACCGGTCCTTAACCACCAGCTTGAGGATATCACGACTGGGATCACTGACTACATTTTCGTTGCGGATGAGCGGGGAACAGTGGATCTCATCGGTGATCAGTTGCCCGTCAAGTGCTTTCTGTACCCGGATATGACCTTTCTGAGGAGTGATCTTCAAGTCGGCTGCTTCGACCGGATTGGTGGAGAACTTGTCTGCCGGCTTTTCAACGACAGATTCTATGAGGGTTTTTCCATCTTCAGCAACCATGAGTCCATCCACATAGGTTGCCCGGATGGAAAACTGATCCAGGTTATCCACGACGATCATATCGGCAGGATCTCCCTGTTGCAGAAGCCCTACCGGAAGGTTGTAGTGAGTTACAGGGTGATATGTACAACTTCTGATCACATGCATGAAGTTATATCCTTTTTTCAACGCACGAACAACAAGTTGGTTAATATGTCCCACTGCCAGGTCATTCGGATGCTTGTCGTCCGAGCAGAGCATCGTCATTTCCGGATATTCATCGATCAGATCGCAAAGGGCTTCAAAGTTCCTGGCCGCACTCCCCTCCCTGATCAGGATTTTCATACCGTATTTAAGTTTGTCGAGTGCCTCATCCCGTGTAAAACATTCATGATCAGTGGAGATTCCGGCTTCAATATATCTTTTTGCATCCTCGCCACGCAATCCCGGGGCATGTCCGTCGATAGGTTTACCTACCCGCTTTGCGACTTGCAGTTTCGCGTTCACAACCGGATCACCATGCAGAACCCCGGGGTAATTCATCATTTCCGACAGGTACCGGATCTCATCCATGGCCAGAAGGTTCTCGAGCTCATCCGGCCCCAGAGAGGCACCGGCTGTTTCAAATTCTGTTGCGGGCACACAGGAAGACGCACCGAAATTGAATTTGAACGGGACTTTTCTCGCATTTTCGATCATAAACATCACCCCGGGGATACCCAACACGTTTGCAATCTCATGAGGGTCCGACACCGTAGCAACCATTCCATGAACCACTGCCAGCCGGGAAAATTCTGAAGGGATTAACATGGAACTCTCGATGTGAATATGGGCATC
>JACNKI010000188.1:19381-26243 GCA_014382125.1 Bacteroidota bacterium
CGGCTTTTACGGATATTGACGATCAGGTTCCTGGACTCCAGAAAATCCTTGAACTCCTTCATCCGTTTCATCTCCGAACGCTGAAAATCAAATCCATCAACAGGATTGAATTCGATCAGATTGATCTTTACCGGAAAATTCCTGCAGAGATCTGCCAGTTCCCTGGCATCATCAAGGGTATCATTGAAATCTTTTAACAGAAGGTATTCAATCGTAAACCTTTTTCCCGTTTTGTTGTGATAATACTTAAGTGAGGCGACAAGATCGCTGATGGGATACTGCTTGTTGAAAGGGATGATGGAGTTTCGCTTCAGATCATTGGTTGCATGCAGGGAGAATGCGAAATGAGTTTTAACCTGATCATCGGCAAGTTGTCTGATTATCTTAGGAATTCCGATACTGGATATGGTGAATCGTTGGGGAGAGATCCCCATTCCATCAGGATCTGTGATGAGATCAATTGCTCTCTTCAGGTTCGGATAGTTGAACAGCGGCTCGCCCATACCCATTAGTACAATATTAGAGAGTGGGATCTGATGGAGTTGAAGCGCTTTTTCATTCAGTAACCACACCTGGTCAAAAATCTCTGCAGCAGAAAGATTTCTGTAAAATCCAATGGTCCCGGTCGCACAGAATGTACAGCCCAATGCGCAGCCAGCCTGTGTGGAGACACACCCTGTTATACGATTCTCTGCCGGAATCAGCACGCTTTCAATTATCAGTTCGTCATGTAATCTGAATCCAATCTTCACTGTTCCATCCCGGCTGGTCTGCAGATGGTTTTCAGTCATCGCCCGAAATGTAAACGAGTTGGCCAGTGTAGCCCGCAAGGAAGCGGAGAGGTTGGTCATCTCACCGAACGAGCGGCATCCTTTCTTCCAGAGCCACTGATAAACCTGCTTCGCACGAAATCTCTTTTCCTGGTTTGCCAATAAAAAATCTTCTAACTCTTCAAAAGAAAGTGTCAGGATATCTGTTTGGGAACTACCACTCATCCGGTTTCTCTATAACGGGTTTCATCTTCTCTTTTAATGAGCTATCCAGACGCTGCATGGTTGTATCGATCTGATAGAGGTAGTTATTCCATTGTGGGTTGAACGCAGGATCTTCTTTGTTAAGCCATCTCTCCAGCGGATAACGGGAGGCTTTTTTCAGATTGAAATCAGTTACAGTGTATCGATATCGGTCGTCTTTGAACTCCAGTCGAATCGTATAGACAATCAGGCCTGCACTCATCCTGTTGCCATCTTTGTCATCGTAGTAGATCTTCATCCGGCCTGTAGCTTCAATCTTCCCGTTTATCTTATCCTGGATTTTAAACAGGGAAGCAGAATTGATGTAATAATAGTTGAACCACTCCATGGCTTTGTTGTACAGATACCCCGGATCTCCTTTCTCCTGAACTACCTCACGGTACATGATCTTTTGAGAGTCGGGATTTATAGGCATTTTGGGTGCTTCCACATGATCCTGAGCGAATAATCGAATGGAGATGAGAGTGATTATGTTAACGAGAAAAAGAGATGTGAGTTTTTTCATATCCATGTATTTTACTAAACACAATATTATTAAACTTAACGAAACATCCTTGCGAATATTCTGAAAAGTTATTCACTTCAATAAAAAAACCCTCTCTAACTGAAAGGGTTTCTTTAGCGTTTTAATAGAGTTGGCTTAATACATGCCACCCATTCCACCCATTCCGCCCATGTCCGGGCTCATCGGTGGCATAGCTGGTTTCTCTTCCTTGATGGAAACAAGAACACATTCTGTTGTCAGTAACATGCTGGCAATTGAAGCGGCATTCTCTAATGCAACACGGGCGACTTTTGTCGGATCAATGACACCAGCCTTAAATAGTGGTTCATAAACTTCCGTAACCGCATTGAATCCCAGATCATCTTTACCTTCTTTCACCTTTTGAACGATTATAGAACCTTCCATTCCGGCATTTTCTACGATCTGGCGAAGAGGCTCTTCAAGCGCTCTCTTTACAATAGCAATCCCTGTCTCTTCGTCTTCGTTTTCGCCTTTGAGTTTATCGATCGCCTTGATAGCACGCAGATATGCCACACCACCACCGGGGATGATTCCCTCTTCAATGGCAGCACGGGTAGCATGAAGTGCATCATCGAAACGGTCTTTCTTCTCTTTCATCTCTATTTCAGATGCGGCGCCAACGTAAATGACAGCAACACCTCCAGCCAGTTTGGCCAGGCGTTCCTGCAGTTTTTCACTATCGTAATCAGATGTAGATTTTTCGATCTGAGACCTGATCTGGTTGACCCGTCCTTCAATATCTTCTTTCTTACCATTCCCATTAATGATTGTGGTGTTTTCTTTGTCGATGGTCACCTTCTCAGCTTCACCCAGGTCCTGAAGAGTTGTATCTTCCAGTTTAAATCCTTTCTCTTCGCTGATCACTGTACCACCTGTCAGAATGGCAATGTCTTCCAGCATCTCTTTCCTTCTGTCTCCAAATCCCGGGGCCTTCACTGCGGCTACCTTCAGTGTACCACGGATCTTATTTACAACCAGGGTTGCAAGTGCTTCCCCTTCAATGTCTTCCGAGATAATCAGGAATGGGCGTCCAGACTGTACAGCCTTCTCGAGTAATGGAAGCAGATCTTTCATAACAGAAATCTTCTTGTCATAGATCAGAATATAGGGATTCTCAAACACAACTTCCATTTTTTCCGTATCCGTAACAAAATAGGGAGAGATGTATCCGCGGTCGAACTGCATCCCTTCCACTACTTTCACAGTTGTTTCAATGCCTTTCGCCTCTTCAATGGTAATCACACCCTCTTTCTTTACTTTGTCCATTGCTTCGGCGATCATCTTCCCAATGAAGGCATCGTTGTTAGCAGAAACGGAAGCAACTTGTTCGATCTTCTCCAGGCTATCGCCAACTTCCTTCGTCTGCTTCTTCAGTGAATCAACCACCTCAATAACTGCTTTATCAATTCCTCTTTTGAGATCCATCGGATTGGCTCCTGCGGTTACATTCTTCAGTCCGGTTGTAAAGATAGATTGAGCCAGTACGGTAGCTGTTGTTGTACCATCACCGGCAATGTCGCTGGTCTTCGAAGCAACTTCCTTGACCATTTGAGCACCCATATTTGCCACAGGATCAGGAAGCTCAATCTCTTTTGCTACGGTTACACCATCCTTGGATACCATAGGTGCACCATATGATTTCTCCATGATGACATTTCGTCCTTTGGGTCCCAAAGTAACTTTTACTGCATCTGAGAGCTCATCTACACCTTGTTTCAAAGCTTCTCTTGCCTTTATACTAAATATAATATCTTTTGCCATTTTTTTTAATTTATTGGTTTTTATCCAGTTTATACATAAATCATTTGGAGGATCAGATAATCGCAACTACATCAGATTCTCTCATAATCATATAATCCACTCCGGCAATGGTGATCTCTGTTCCGGCATATTTGCCATAGAGTACATTATCACCAACCTTGACGGTGATGGGTTCGTCTTTTTTCCCAGGACCAACGGCCACGATGGTTCCTTTTTGAGGTTTCTCCTTTGCAGTGTCAGGAATGATAATTCCTCCAGCTGTCTTATCTTCTGCCGGAGCTGGTTCAATCAGCACCCTGTCTGCCAAGGGTTTGATGTTCAATTTTGCCATATCAATTTATTTAACGTTAAACATTAAGAAATTTCGTTGTTATCTGTGTCTCGCACATGTCACATTTTGTGCCAAAGCTGGTTTTCGGTGAAATGCAAAAAAAATGTCAGAATATGCTGACATTCTGACATTGCTTTGGTATAAATTACTCGTTCCGCTCAGGTGGCATCTGAAAATCATTGATCGGCGCTGTATTCTCATCGATCTGCCGCTGGATCTCACTCTCCTGTGTTACTGCTCCTTCCTGATTCTTTGGAATCACGAAAATTGAGAAGACGCTGAGTCCCAGGAGGACAATTGCGAGTGTCCACGTTGATTTCTCCAGGAAGTCTGCTGTTTTTCTGACACCCATAAACTGATTTGAGGATGAGAAATTCGATGCCAACCCACCTCCTTTGGAGTTTTGTACCAATACAACAAGAACCATCAACACACAGGTGATCAGGATCAGGACTGAGACTAAAATATAGAAACCCATTTTTCTAAAATTATGATTTATAATTTACGATTTGAAAAAACATTTAAGACTCACTTTCCTCATTGTCAGTTTGGTGGTTAGCCTTTAGCTCTTCAATTCGGGCTGCAAAGTAACTACTTTTTTCAGGAAAAAGCAAACATAATTTCTCATAAACCCGGATGGATTTCCCGGAGTTCCCCTGTTTATGGTATAAAATTGCCAGTGTCTCACTAACAATTTCGGCATCCTCCATTTCACTTTGAACCGTCGGTATGGCAGGCTTTAAAAAAACTGTCCGGGGTGCAGATATCTTCGGCTCTTCACGGATAAACTTTTCTATCAACTCCTGCCTGGTCATGTGCTTGGTTGACTGAACAGTGAAAGTCACACGCTTTTTCCTGCGGGTGATCTCTGCAGGTGGTGTGGCTTTGACAGGCTCTCGTTTTGGCAATTCATCACCATGTTCCTCAGCAATCTCAGCCAGGCGTTTGTGAACGATTTCAAGGAGCTTATCCCTCATTGAATCATCACTCTTCTCCTCTTCCATAAAGGGAACGGGTTTAAAAACTACCCTCTTAACAGGTTCTTGAACAGGCGGAATTACCTTTTTTGGTTGAATTACTTCAGGATGTTCAGACTTTGTGGGCTCAGGTTGAACGATCTTTGGTTGTTTTGGTTTGGGTGGAGCAGGAAGGGGTGGTGTCGGCTTTTTTACAGGCTTTGGATGAGCAGCTTTGTATATGTTGATGAGTCGCTTCAGCATTCTCCTGTCGGAAGCATAGGCTGCTGCCTTTTTCAACTGAACGGCATACTGAGGATGATCCTCTTTAAAGAGATTGAACGTATAGAGAAGCATTGCCGTCTGACAATAAGGATATTTTTTCTGGAGCTCTTCAAACTGCTTCAGACTTTTGTCATCGACGTTTGCCGGATTTTTTACATATGTTAAAAATTTAAGGGTCTCCATCATATTCGTTAGTGAACTACCAGTTCACCACGGCTTTATTAAAAATATCATCGACCAGTTGTTCGTTAATCTCCTCGATCAATGTCTCCTGCACGGTAACTAAATTTTGGTCACTGGGATAATCCAGGTATCTGGAAAAAGTCGATTCGAAATCCTGGGTGTCATCAAATTTATTGGTGAACTCCACCTCCACCGTGATAGTCAATCTATTCAATGCGGCAGTCTCATTTCCCTGTATAGCTACCGGTTGGACTCCGTAGCTGACAATGGCACCTTCCAGATGCAAATCTCCATTCCGGTCAACAAGCATCAGGTTAGTCTGGGATGTAAAATAAGTTTGCAGCGCTTCGGTAAAATTCCGGCTGAGGGTAGGAACGACAAGTAATGCTTCATTAGGAAAATTATCAATTGAGATCGTTTTAACCTCGGGAGAGATGGATGCGCCAGTGAACGAGTAACTCATCTTACAGGAGTCGACAAGTAAGAGGTTTCCCAAAAGCGCCATCAGCATTACTGCTCCATGCCACCTGTTCAATCCGGTCAGTTTCAGGCTTCTCATGATTCGATGTTGAACTCTTTGATCTTCCTGTAGAGGGTTCTCTCGGAGATTCCCAACTCACGGGCAGCATCCTTCCGCTTGCCATCGTACTTGAGAAGTGCTTTTTTGATATACTCCACTTCTTGCTTCTCTAATGAGAGTGATTCATCCACCTCTTCCAATTCTTCAACAGGCTCCTCATAGCTTGCATTTGCTGCATGGACGACCACTGGTGACTCCACAATCTGTTCGTCAGAATGATCTTTGTACAGACGCTGCAAGAGATGCTTATTTTCCCCGGTAGCTCCGTCAACATTCTCACTTTCGATCAGGTTCATTACCAGTTGTTTCAAGTCTGTCATATCCCGTTTCATGTCAAAAAGAACTTTGTAGAGAAGTTCTCTCTCTGAAATCTTTGAAGACTCCTCTCCCTGATACAATACAGGGAGTTCGCTTCCCTGACTATGTGGAAGATATTTTGCAAGTATCACTGCATCGATCTCCCGGTTTTTCTCAATAATCGAGATCTGTTCCGTGATATTCCTTAACTGACGGATATTACCGGGCCAGCGATAATTCATCAGCATCTGTACCGCTTCATCATCCAGATGAATTGACGGCATTCTGTATTTCTCAGCAGCATCGCTGGCGAATTTTCGAAAGAGCAGATGTATATCCTCTTTGCGCTCACGTATCGGAGGGATGAAAATCGGCACGGTATTCAGCCGGTAATAAAGATCCTGACGGAATTTCCCGGCAGCAATTGCCTCAGTAATGTTGATATTGGTTGCAGCTACTACTCGAACATTAGTCTTCAGTGATTTCGACGAGCCAACTCGCATGAATTCACCCAATTCCAACACCCGGAGCAAACGAACCTGTGTGGATAAGGGTAGTTCGGCTACTTCATCCAGAAAGATCGTTCCCCCGTTTACCACCTCAAAATATCCTTTCCGGGCTTCATGAGCGCCGGTGAACGAACCCTTTTCATGTCCGAACAGTTCTGAATCAATCGTTCCTTCCGGGATCGCCCCACAATTCACAGCGATATACGGCCCATGCTTACGGGCACTCAATTGGTGTATGATCTTGGGGAAAAATTCTTTGCCTGTTCCACTTTCGCCTGAGATCAGGACAGTAATATCTGTAGCCGCCACCTGCCTGGCAATATCAATTGCTCTGTCGAGCAATGGAGAATTGCCAATAATTCCAAATCGCTGCTTTATTGCTAAGATATCCATAATCAAA
>JACNKI010000218.1 GCA_014382125.1 Bacteroidota bacterium
ATTTGTCAATGAATATACATTGTTATATATTTATATATAATTTTGTCGATATTTTCAAATTCAGAAGTTATATTCAAACACGAGCAGAAAACCATGAACAAATTATTAATCTTAGGCGGTGGCACCGGTGGCACCATCATGGCAAACAAAATGAGGCATGTCCTGGATCGTGAGGAGTGGGATATCACTATCGTTGATAAAGAGAAAACACATTTTTACCAGCCCGGATTTCTATTCATTCCTTTCGGATACTACAACAAACAAGATGTAGTCAAGCCAAAAAATAATTTCATCCCTTTCGGAGTCAATTTCATTATTCAGGAAATTGAACGGATTGAGCCTGAAAAAAACCAGGTTTTATTAGCTGATGGCGTGGTGTTAAACTATGACTATCTGATCATTGCAACCGGAACACGTGTGGTTCCCGATGAGACCCCCGGATTGACGGGATCTCTTTGGAGGAAGAGTATCTTTGATTTCTACACCCCTGAGGGAGCCATTGCACTGGCCGGTTTTTTCAAAACCTGGAAGGGAGGAGAACTGGTATTAAATATCGCTGACATGCCCATCAAGTGCCCGGTTGCTCCTCTGGAATTTGTCTTTTATGCTGATGCATTCTTTGTGGAACGGGGGCTTCGCAATGATGTCAGCATCTCCTATGTAACACCGATGTCGGGGGCCTTCACCAAACCTCGTGCTTCCAAAATACTTGGCAACCTACTGGAGGAGAAGAACATCAAAATCATTCCCGATTTTTACCTGGAGCGGATAGATGAAGAGAAAAAGGTGCTTGTTTCGTATGATGACCGGGAGGTGCCTTTTGATGTGTTGATCTCCGTTCCTGTTCACAAAGGGGATTCCGTGATTGAATCGAGCGGCCTTGGGGATGATATGGGATTTGTAAAAGCAGATAAAAACACCCTGCAGTCAGCTAATTACGAAAATATTTTTGTTATTGGGGATGCTGGTAATTTTCCCACATCCAAAGCCGGATCTGTTGTCCATTTCCAGGCAGATGTCCTTCTTGAGAACCTCCTCTGTGCCATTGAAGATCGTCCTTTCACAGGCTCCTACGATGGCCACTCAAACTGTTACATTGAGACAGGTTACGGCAAAGGAGCTTTAATCGATTTTAATTACGACACCGAACCTCTGCCAGGCATGTTCCCTCTGCCAGGTATCGGGCCATTTGGCCTGTTGAAGGAGAGCCGGATTAACCATTACGGCAAGCTCATGTTCCGCTGGATATACTGGCACATCTTACTGAAAGGAAAAGAGATGCCGATCGACTCGAAGATGACAATGGCAGGTAAGAAAATGTAAAATCCAGACGCTATGGCAAACGAACACCTGCAAGAACAGATCAATGAACTCAACCAGAAACTGGACCGGGTTCTTGAATATGTGGAGATCCAGCACCGAAAACGTGAAGAGTGGGACGATCTGGTTAGCGATCTCTCCATTGTCACAAAAGATGCATTCGCCAATACCGTCCAAATTCTCGATAAAGCTGGCGTGGAAGTCGATCCTGATAGCATTCAGAGCCTGTTGGTCAAACTTTTAAGGAATCTGGACACCCTCAATGAAATGATGGAGATGATGGAGAGTGCGAAAGACTTTTTTAAGGATGCCACTCCCATTTTCCAACAAATTGGGCTGGATACGGTAAACAAGATGAATGAACTGGAACAGAAAGGTTACATCGACAGCCTCCTCGATATCATGAAAAATCTAACCCGGCCCGACAACCTGGCTGCTCTCCAGCGAATCTCACATGCTCTGAACGAAGTGAAGATGGATGACAAGACAGACAATAAATCTTTCTGGCAACTTTTCAAACAGCTGAGATCACCGGAAGTCCGTAAAACTCTCAGTTATTCGATGAGGTTTCTGGAGGAAATAAATAAAAAATAATATACTTAATTATGTAGATATTAAATTTTTACTTTTATATTTGTGATTCGTTTCACAACGTAATCAAAACAAAGATATGTCACAAAAAGTTATTGCAGGTATCACTGTAGATGTAAACGAAGAAGGGTACATGACAGATCCTTTTCAGTGGACCAAAGAGATTGCGATGGAAATCGCTAAAGGAGAGGACATTGAGCTTACGGATATGCACCTGGCCGTCTGTGAGTTTCTCCGCGACAAGCAGGAACAAGATGAGAGCATTACTATCCGGTCTGTCGGGAACTCTGGCATCACGGATATCAAGGGCTTCTATAAGCTTTTCCCCGGTGCTCCGATGAAAAAAGCGGCTAAGATTGCCGGAATACCGAAGCCTGCTTCATGTGTATAGCAGCAAGGACGGAGCATGCTCCGTCCATACAAAAACAAACTCATGATAAAAGAAGAACACCCCCTGAAAAAAGTATGCATCATCTGTGCCAAGGGCACCATTGAAGATGTATATGCTTCCCTGGTCATGGCCAACGGCGCCGTGATGGAGGGGATCGAGACCAAGATTTTTTTCACCTTCTTCGGCCTGGATGCCCTCACAAAGAAATTCATGAACAAATTAAAGACCGGCACTGTCGGAAATCCTGCCATGCGAATGCCCGGAGGTCTCCCCTTCCCTACCCTGCTTGGCACCATTCCTGGTGTGGAAGCCGGTGTTTCAGCAATGATGCGAAGTCAGATGGAGAAACTGGACATTCCTCCTGTATCTGAGTTTTTAGAGATGATCGAAGCCGGTGGCGGTGAGATCTATGCCTGCAAACTGGCTATGGATATGTTTAAGTTGAAAGAGAGTGACCTCTATGATGGCGTTAAAGGCATTCTCACCATCGGTGAATTTTACGAACGGTGTGGTGGCCTGCAGACGCAGATTATCTTTACCTGATACATTAGTAAGGGCGACCGGACAAATTTTCGTAAGGGCGACCGGACAAATTTTTGTAAGGGCGACCGGACAAATTTTTGTAAGGGCGACCGGACCGGTCGCCCTTACAAAGATCTAGTTGACGATGACGATCTTTTTCTGGATCATCGTCCCGTCCTCTTTCTGTATACGTAACATATATACTCCATCTGAGAGATCCATCAGATTTAACACCGTATTTGAAAAGTTCTTGATGCTCTTCACTCTTAAGCCGGTGGATGAATAAACAGAAACATTCGCATGGTCTGCGCCGTGGATATAAATGTTGCCGGCTGATGGATTTGGATACACCCGAACAGCATTTGCTTTGTTTTCATCCTGTCCAACAGCAAAGATAAAGTTCACTGAATAGGTATTTTGCGTAGACAGGTCCTCAGCAAAGACATCAATGATCGTTGTTCCCGGAATTTCCAACGCAGGCTCCACAATCACGATAGCGTTCGGATCCATGGGAATTCCTTCAATCTCTGGAATTAACACACCTCCCGGCACTTCAACATCATAATCAAACACATCCGGATCAAATCCCGGAAGTGAAATTCCATCAACCAGGATATTATCGAGACGAGCTTCATCGGCAAAGGTTCCGTTTTCCACCGAATAAAATGATTGCAACACTTCCCGGGTCACATAATCCTGAACCAGGACCAATACGCCAAGGTCATCCCACTCTTCAACATTTGTTCCAGTCAGGTCTACCGTTTCAGATACTGTAAAAGGATTCCGGTCAAACATGTCCTGGGTGGTCCCGCTTGCGTCAGGCATCATCTTCATCATCACATGATGGAATTCTGTTTCCCCGTTTGTGCCGACATTTCCAGTTGTCATATACTCAAAAACAACGATATGGAGTACGGTATTTGTAAAATCAGCAAAAGGGAGAACGGTTGCATTCACGGTGATCACATGGTTAGCCAGCTCATGAGCTGCTGCGATACTCGCCAATCCGGGTTGCAGGATCGCCTGATCATAGGCTGTCTGAACAGCTCCCATGTTCGTTTCCACAAACGCGCCATTAGTAACCAGCCATGGCACCCAACCAACACCATAATACATTCTTCTTTCTCCACCTTCTGCAGTGTAATAGGGATCACCGGCACCAGGCCAGTCCATCTGGTATTTCACCAGGGTTATATCGTCAGCCATTGTCTGGCACCAGGTTACAAATCCACCAAGGTTAAATGTAGCACAGGGAGGGCATGTGGAGCTCGTAAACTCTTCAAAGCAGGGCTTCCTTGGAACCACATGGCTGGGTTTAATTAATGGTTTGCTTAATGTATCGTTGCTCTGATCGTCGTCGGTTGCGCCATTTACTTTATCTATCCAGGCAGTTAGGGTGTGCTCACCCACCGGGGCATTAACCAGATCAGTACACAGAAAGTCATACGTATCCTGAGTGGCCATAGATAGTCCTGTGAATGACGTTGAATGAACAGGACCACCATCCAGCTGCCAGTCAATATCCAGGCTCGTGATAGTAGTGACACCCATGTTCATAACTGTGCCTGTAACCCCTGTGGGTCCCTCAATGTAAGTAGGAGTGGTGAGGGCGGTCATGGCTCCATCAAGGTTCAATGGATTGAACAGAAGAATATTATCCAGGTAATAGTAGTCAAGGTTGTAAAAATTTCCATCCAGGTAAAAGCAAAACTGGAAGTCAGCAGCTCCTACATCACTATTAGAAATGGTCATGTCGACCTGTTCCGGTCCCACGTTACCGGTCGGAGTAATCTCCCATACTGAAGTCCAGGGCCCACCAGCAGACCGTGTGGCCACACCTACTAGCGGAGCAGGATTGGAGTACCAGTCATACATATGCTTGAAGGAGAGCTGAACAGATGTTAGTCCTGTCAGGTCAAGCGAGGGTGAGATAAACCTCGTAACACTCGTTGCGGAGGTCCATGAAAACATCGCTTCCGGGGCAGCTCCTCCGGCATTTGCTGTGTTACTGGTTGACCATTGTGCTTCCAAACCATCAATTGTCCAGTCTGTCGGAGGCATCTGACCTGCATCAAAAGCCTCCCAAACGAATGTCTGACCAAATGTCATCCATGACAATGAGGCAAAAATGAGTAACATGTAAATCTTTTTCATCGGTTTTGTTTTAATCATAGATTATCACGTCATTAACTGACCGTATTTTTCAATAGATTATCTCCACA
>JACNKI010000139.1 GCA_014382125.1 Bacteroidota bacterium
TTGGCTACAGCCAGTCCGATAACAAAAACCAGGATCCACGCCATGATATGAGCTGTAGAGAAGAGGATGATCACCAGTGCAATGATGCCCAGAATACATGTCCATATAAAAAATTTGCGGGATGACAGTTTTGTGAGCAGGATCGCTCCCAGGAAAGTGCCAAGCATACGACCAAAGAAGTAAACGCTTCGACCAGACTCAGCTACAACATCTTCTATCCCAAAATGCTTGATCAGGAACTGACCTGAGTTAGAATTAAAGCCTACGTCTACTCCCACAACTACAAAAATTGACAACACCATCAACAGGATAAAACCATTACCAAGTAACTTAAAAGCGGAACCAAACGTAACAGTCTGTCCTTCCTGTTGGCGTTCCTCTACTTTTATACTCCCCAGCCAAAGAACAGAGATGATCGAGACGATTCCGAATACCAGGAAGATCAATTTCCAGTCGCCGAACTGAATCGCAAATAACGCTGCCAGCGGCGCTCCGATCATCGATCCGACAGCTTTGATGAATTGGGAAAAACTCATGAAACTGGATATCCGGTTCCCCGGCACAACATCTACCAGCAACGGGTTGGCAGAAACCTGAACGATAGTGTTCCCGATCCCCAGCAAAGCAAAGCCGATCAAAACGGTGCCGAATGTGTAGACGAAGAAGGGGAGTAGCATCCCGATGGCGGTAATTCCCATGCCAATATTTAACATGTGGCGCTTTCCGATCCTGGCTTGAAGGATTCCTGTAGGTACTGAAAGAAGTAAAAACCAAAGAAAAGCGGCTGAAGGGATCAGCTGTCCCATGGTAGCGCTCAGGTCCATGTCTTTGCTGACACGATCAACACCAATACCCACCAGGTCGACAAAACTCATGACAATAAAGGACATCAGCACGGGAAGCAGGTGCGAGTAGTTCAACTTTTTAGTTTCCATACACTGAGCTTATTTTGTTGAGATGTAAGGCAGTTTCGAATAGAACAAATCATCAGTCAGGCGGGCGCTCCCGGCGATGGCAGCGTATTCTCCAAGAGCGGAAAGGAAAACTTTCGAATGGCAATGGTCTCTTTTCAACGCCTGGCGGAAAGGTTCTTCAAACAGCTCATAGCCTCTGGAAATGTTCCCCCCGATCGTCAGGCAGTCGGCCCGGAACTTCATCAGCCATGGGGCCAGGAAGCTTCCGAGATTATCTCCGAACTCCGTAAAGATAGCTCTGACATCAGGATTGACAAGCGCCTCCTCCGACATCTCCCTGACTCCACCACTATCCCGCGAAAATCGGTTTTCATAAACACGCTTGAACCATCGCGATGAAAAATGATCATCAGCATTGCTCTCTCCGAATGGCAGATGATATACACATCCTGCTTCAGGAACATCGTCCCCTTTCTCAATGGGGATCCCATCAAGCAGGAAAGCAGAACCGAAACCGGTCCCCAGGGTAATGACGACTGTTCTCCGGCAGCCGGAAGCGGGTCCCATCCACGCCTCTCCGACAGCAAAACAGGAGGCGTCGTTGAGAAAACGAACGGATATATTGTCATGCAGATCCAGTCGTTTGCGGATCTCATCCCTGACATTGATGTTGTATAAATTGTCATATTTTTTAACACCTTCAAAAAGGGCCAAACCTGTTGGGTAGTGAAAAGGCCCCGGCATGGCAAACCCAATCCCCGATAAACTTCCTTCAGGGAGCTGAATGATCACCTCATGAAGAGAAGCTGCCCATGTGCTGAGGATTTCATCTGCAGTACCATGACAATCGACCGGTTTCCGACAGGTCAGGTGTTTAAGGATCTCCTTGCGTTGAAGATCAACTCCCATGCTTGTGATGTGACTGCCGCCAATATCTATTCCGATAACGATCTGGTTGTTCATGGTTCGTTAAGCAAAAATATTTATTTTTGTAATACCACCAACCCAAATTGCCGTTATGACTGAGGAAACAGAATTTGCACTGGAGGAGGCCCGTGAAGGGATGCAACTTACTATTTCACATCTGGAAAAGGAGTTTCAGAAGATCCGTGCAGGAAAAGCCAGCCCGATGATGCTGGAGGGCGTGAAGATCGACTATTACGGGGTGATGACACCCATTGAACAAACAGCCAACATCAGCACTCCCGATGCTCGTCAGATCATCGTACAGCCATGGGATAAGAGCATACTTGGATCGCTGGAAAAGGCGATCTTGGCGGCAAACCTCGGCTTTAATCCGAAAAACGAAGGGGAGATTCTGCGGATTGTGGTACCCCCTCTTACCGAGGAGCGGCGTCGCGACCTGGTTAAAAAAGCAAAAGCAGAAGCTGAAAATGCCAAGATCAGCATCCGGAATATCCGAAGGACCGGCAACGATACAGCCAGGCAGCTGAAAAAAGATGGCACACCGGAAGACGAAGCAGACAAGCTGGAATCCGACATTCAGAAACTGACAGATGAATTTACGTCAAACATAGACACTCTTCTCGATACCAAGGAGAAAGATATCATGACCGTTTAACTCAATAATCCGGAAGCAGCTACTATGCTTACCCCTCCGTCGGTTGTATCCTGACAAACAACGGATTATAATTTTTCGGAAAGCAACTTCGCTGCTGTTTGATTGTCCTTTATTTTAGACACATAAAAATTTACGCTATGAAAACATTTACCCGGTTTCTGATCACCACAATTTGCGGTTTGTACATAGCTCTGATGCTCACTACAACCGTCAGCGCACAAAGGCCATCATGTACTTTCTCCATGATGGAGATCGCCTGCCTTGAGCAGCATGTCAAGGTAACATTCACAGGTAGCACACCTCAGGGAGCATTGTATGACTGGGATTTCGACGGAGCGGTTATCCTCGAAGGATCCGGCCAGGGCCCTTTCTGGGTCAAATGGCTGACTACGGGTGAAAAACATGTTTCAGTTGTTGTGATACATAATGGGGATACCTGTACCCATACGCGGGCTATTCTGATCGTTGAGCTTCCGGCTGCATTTTATATGACCGGTGGTGGAGGTTATCCGGCCGGCGGATCCGGAGTCCACGTGGGGCTGAGTAGTTCCCAGTCAGGAGTTATCTATAAACTCAGACGGAATTATGAATATACCGGAATCAACAAGGTCGGTACCGGGAATGCAATTGACTTCGGAAAACAAACGGAACCCGGTATCTATGATTGTGTGGCCAAAATTGATGGAAGCGACTGCCTCAGGGAGATGGAAGGAGAGGTGGAAGTTTGGATCATTGGAGGCTCTGTCTACCAGCATATCTGCATGGTGACGTTCGATACTTCAGCTTTGAAAAACCTGATCATCTGGAATAAAATAGAGAATGATATCATTTCTCATTTTAATATTTACCGGGAAACATACCAGAATAACCATTATGAGAAAATAGCTGAAGTTCTCTACAATCAGTTCAGTGTCTATCTGGATACAACTGCGAACCCGTTAGTGAAATCAGATAAATACAGGATTACAGTTACTGATACACTGGGAAATGAGTTTGACGATTCACCTCCTCATAAATCGATCCATCTGAACATCAACCCGGGAATCTATGGATTTAACCTCATCTGGAACCATTATGTTGGATTTGAATTTCTGACCTACAAGATTCACCGGAAGCCAGATAATGGCCCATGGTTGGTTCTCGATTCGGTAGCCAGCAATATCGATTCGTATACCGATCTCTACACGACGACCGGACTTGTCACCTACTTCATTGAGGTGGTGCGGCCTGAATCCTGTAATCCATCTAAGGGATCTTCCTATGTATCGGTCATTTCCAATACTGCAACAGCAGCACCATTAGGGATGGAGGAAGATGAACTGTCAGGCATCAAGATCTATCCGAATCCGGTGCGTGAACGGTTATTCCTCTCAATCCCGGGGAATGGGAGCACTGTTTTCTTACTGCAGATTTATCGTCCTGATGGCCGAAAAATGTATGAATCGCAAGTGAGAAAAGGCAATACAGGTATTGATGTTACTAGTTTCCAGTCAGGACTCTATATCCTGAAACTCAACGGAACATCTGCGGCAGTTGTCAAGAAATTCTTCAAAAATTAATAAACGACGATCTCGTCAAGGAACATCCAGCATTTTTCACCTTTTCCGTCATGCCAGTCGGGACAATTTCCCCTGGCGTACCCCTTCACCCTGACATACCGGGCAACTGATCCCTCAGGATAGGAATTCGAAAAAGGTTGGATAATCGCTCTCTCTTCTTTTCCAGATAAAGGATTACGCTTTTCATAGATAGAATGCCATTTTTTTCCGTTTGATGACAAGGAAAATTCGACCATGCCGGGAAGAAAGATCCAGCTCCTTGAGTTCCGGAGAAAGGTTACGGAGACAGATTTCACAGGAATTTCTTCGCCCATGTCGATGATCACCTCCACATTGTTGCCGAAAAAACCCTGCCAGCGGCCGTCACGATGGTTAGTGGTCCCGCGAATACCATTGGTCAGCGCCCCGATACCTGATGCCGGATACCGGTAGGAGTATTCTTTAAGATATTCAACCGGTTTTCCGGTAGCATGATGGAAAATGATCGGCATCTCACTTGGCTTTTCCTGCAGGTTCCCCTTGATAAATAGCCCTGCTTTGATATAACTGTTTGAGGAGATCTCAAACGGACCGGTATACATCGTTGATAAGGGTGTTGGATCGTCCCCGTTGGTCATGAAATAGATCGGAATGTCAGGTTGTTCGGATGAGAGAGTGACATTTATTTTATTCGTCTTTTTATCATACTGAGTCTGGATACCAACTTTGTATGAGCCTTTTGAGAAATTCACTCCCATGTTTTCCAGCCTTCTGTACTGTATGGTTAGCCGTTGCCGGAAGTCGTCCCAACTCTTCTCTTTTTTTGGTGACCAATCAATCTCAGCGACAGCGATCATGCGAGGAACGGCCATATACTCAGCATGTTCAGGTGTCGGGATGAATTCGGTCCAAACATTACCCTGGGCACCCAGGATGTGTTTTCCCTCTTCAGAAGAAAGTTCTCCTGGGATTGGCTCGAAAGAGTAAACCTTTTG
>JACNKI010000236.1 GCA_014382125.1 Bacteroidota bacterium
GAATTATAAATGAAAGCAAAAAACAAATTCTGTCTGATGTTCCGCATGGTGGCCCGGCTTAATTTTCTGGCTCTGACGATACCCCGTAAATCGCCTTTGACTAACGTGATACCCGCACTCTCCATAGCCACATCAGTACCCGTACCCATGGCAATACCAACCTGTGCCTGTGCTAATGCAGGAGCATCATTAATGCCATCACCAGCCATGGCAACAATATGGCCATCAGCCTGAAGCTGTTTAATTATTTCAGCTTTTTTGTCAGGTAGCACTTCGGCATGTACCTGGTCGATCTCCAGTTTGCCGGCAACGGCTTTAGCAGTGGCATGACTATCACCTGTTAGCATCACAATCTTTATACTATCAGCATGTAAATCGTGGATAGCTTCAGGAGTAGAGTCCTTGATTGGATCAGCGACACAAATCAAACCTGCTGCCTTACCATTCACAGCAACCAACATAACCGTTTGACCTTCGGCACGTTGTTTGTCAGCTTGCTGAGGCAAATCTCCCGCCTTGACATCCAGGCCCTCCAGCAGTTTTAAATTGCCTACAGCAACCTTATGTCCATCAACTTCACCGGTGACACCTTTTCCTGTTATCGACTGGAAATGATTTGGTTTAACCAATTTAAGCCCTTTCTCTTCTGCACCTTTTACAATAGCTGCTGCCAACGGATGTTCACTGGCACGTTCGAGGCTGGCTGCGATATGTAAGACATCATTCTCAGCAAATCCCTCTTCTACTTGTACTGCGACAAGTTTAGGTTTGCCTTCGGTCAAGGTGCCGGTTTTGTCCACGACTACTGTATCGACTTTTTCCATAACCTCTAATGCTTCGGCGTTCTTTATTAAAACTCCGGCTATCGCACCACGACCCGTTCCGACCATAATGGAAATGGGTGTAGCAAGTCCCAATGCACATGGACAGGCAATGATAAGTACGGCAACTGCATTAACAATCGCATGTGCAAGGCGTGGTTGAGGGCCTGCCACCCACCAGATAATAAATGCAATAACAGCAACGCCGACAACAGTCGGGACAAAGTAACCCGCCACAACATCGGCCAGTTTTTGAATTGGTGCCCGTGTGCGTTGCGCTTCAGCCACCATCTTGATAATCTGTGCGAGCAAGGTGTCGGATCCAACATTTTCTGCCCGCATTAATAAGCTACCTGTTCCATTAACTGTTGCTCCAATCAGTTTCTCGCTTGTAAATTTTGCCACCGGGATGGGTTCGCCTGTGATCATGGATTCATCTATGTTGCTTTCACCTTCTATGACCGTACCATCTACTGGAATTTTTTCACCGGGACGCACACGCAGCGTATCACCGGGTTGGACCTCCTCCAGGGGTATATCTTCTTCCGTTCCATCTTTTCTCACGATGCGTGCTGTATTTGGAGTGAGTCCGAGCAACATCTGAATGGCTGCATTGGTTCGTGAACGGGCACCTAATTCAAGTACTTGCCCGAGAAGTACCAGCGCTGTGATGACTGCTGCCGCTTCAAAGTAGACATCTACCAAACCACCTTCCGTTTGCATGATGGGCGGGAAGATCTCTGGAAACAATATTGCCACTACACTGTATGTCCAGGCTACTGAGATGCCTAATGCAATTAACGTAAACATATTGAGATTCCAGGACAGGATAGATTGCCAGCCTCGAATAAAAAATGGCCAGCCACCCCATAAAACAACAGGAGTTGCTAAGGCAAACTCAATCCATTGAATCGTTTTCATGGAAAGCCCGTCAGGCAACCATGAAGGAAACATATCAGCAATCATCGCAAGAACAAACAGGGGCAACGCAAGTACCGTACTGACCCAGAAACGACGACTCATATCGATGAGTTCTTCGCTTTTTTCTCCAACTTTTACAGTAAGTGGTTCAAGTGCCATGCCACATATTGGGCAACTACCCGAACCCTGCTGTTGAATTTCGGGGTGCATTGGGCATGTGTATGTTGTTGACTCGTCACCTGCTTCAGGAGGAGGGATGGTTTCCTTGTTCAGATATCGTTCAGGGTGTTCGTTGAATTTGTGCAGACAATGTTCACTGCAGAAATAATAATGACTGTCTGCATAAAGAAGATGGTATTGAGAGTCACTCGTTACCACCATATCACAGACAGGATCTATTAGTTGTCCTTCTTTCGTATTTAAATCTGTACTCATCTCTCTACCCTCCTTATTGCAAGGTTAATATAAATTCTAATGCCAATATCGGCATTTCTGCAAATATACGGCATCTCGTTTTTCTAGAAGTTGGGAATCAGTCAAAAAAAAAGCCGCTCCAGAAGGAACGGCTTTCAAAAAAGGGATATATATAGGGGGTTACTTGGACTCTTCAAAATCGGCCATTTCAGGGACGACAGGGGCGAAGGTACTGTGATTCGGTACTTGACTCTCTTCCATTGTGAAGTCAGCTTTCAATGGAACTACGGGTGCAAGATCACTCAGCTGTACATCCGTATCGCTTGAATCAATGAATGTAGCTTCCATTGGAACGGATGGTGAGAGGAGTGTATGCTCGCAAATTGTTTTACTCGAAGGAATCGTTGACGTTTTCTCTCCGATTATTCCTCCAAACACTGTGGTGAACTGGAATCCGGCTAAGGCTATCAGGATGATCATTGCTTTCATGGTATTGAATTTTTATGTTCTGGATAATATGACGGAGCCCCAGGCTTTTAGTTACAATTTCCCATATAATTTTTCGGTTGTTTCGATAAGCAGCAGTTTTTGACCGATGAACAACGGAAATATCCCGGCAGAAAAATCATGAATAAAACCTATTATCTTTACCGGCGACAATTTCTACCCTCATGTCTACAATCTTAACTGTTGAAAACCTCTCCCGTAGCTACGGGGATAACGTGCTCTTCGAGGATATATGCTTTGTGATCAGCCAATACCAGAAGATTGCATTGATTGCCCGTAATGGAGCTGGCAAAACGAGCTTGCTGAATATTATCGCCGGAGATGAACTCTCTGATGGGGGAACGGTTACGTTATTCAATAAAGCTTCCCTGGGATACCTGAAGCAGGAACCTGTTCTTACAGATTCTAATACTGTTTTTAATGAGGTTTATACAACTTCGAACGAGGTTCTTCAAACGATCTATAAGTACGAACAAGCGATTCAGGGTGGCAATAAAGAGGAGATTCAGCAGGCTATTACCTACATGGATGCAGTGAATGGATGGGAGTATGAAATTCGTATCAAGCAGATCCTGACACGGCTTCAGATCCCAGACCTCGACATTCCGATTGATGAACTTTCGGGGGGACAAAAAAAGCGGGTGTCTCTGGCTAAGGTATTGATCACAGAACCTGATTTCATGATCCTGGACGAGCCTACCAACCACCTTGATGTAGAGATGATCGAATGGCTGGAAGAGTATCTTTCTGCCCGAAGGATCACGTTCCTGATGGTGACTCACGATCGCTATTTCCTGGATCGGATCTGCTCTGAAATACTGGAACTGGATCATACGGGAATCCATCGCTATCGGGGGAATTATTCTTACTTCCTTCAGAAACAGGCTGAGCGGCTAGATATTCTGACGAAGGAGACAGAGAAAGCACAAAACCTGCTGCGGAAAGAGCAGGAGTGGATGCGGCGGATGCCAAAAGCCCGGACTACAAAAGCAAAAGCGCGTATTGACAGCTTTTACGAACTGGAGAAGACTGCCAGTAGGAAAGTCCCGGATGAGCGAATGAAGATCCATATTGAAGGTCGACGGATGGGGAAAAAGATCCTTGAAGTGAATGATCTGTCTTTCTCCTGGGGGGAGTTGAATATCCTGAAAGGATTCACATTCACCTTCAAGCGGTTTGAGAAGATCGGCATCATCGGGGATAATGGGAGTGGGAAATCAACCTTTCTTGATCTTGTCACAGGGAAATTAATACCCAAGAAGGGATCAGTGAAGAAAGGGGAAACCATTCAGTTCGGTTATTATACTCAGGAGGGTATTTCATTCAATCCCGATGCTAAAGTGATTGATGTAGTACGTGAAATTGCTGATGTCGTGAAACTTGGAAATGGAGATACGATCTCTGCCGCTGCTTTTCTCAACTATTTTATGTTTCCCTATCCGGTGCTTCATCAGCCTGTTTATAAGCTGAGTGGTGGAGAGAAACGAAGGCTCTACCTAGTCACAGTGTTGATGCATAGTCCCAATTTTCTGATCCTCGACGAGCCGACCAATGATCTGGATATCCTGACCCTCAATGTACTTGAAGAGTATCTCGAATCGTTCAATGGGTGTGTACTTGTCGCATCACATGACCGCTTTTTCCTGGATAAAATCATCGATCACCTCTTTGTCTTTGAAGGGAATGGAGTAGTGAAGGATTTTCCTGGGAATTACACTGAGTATCGCTCATGGGCATTACGAAACAAACACCAAGCGAAACAGGGCACGAAGTCTTCAAAAGATCGAAAACCTCAGCTCAAACCTTCCACTTCGAAAAAGCTGACATACAAAGAGCAACGTGAACTGGAGAGTCTTGAAAAAGAGCTTCAGACACTCGAATCCGAAAAAGTAGAGATTGAATCATCACTCGATTCCGGCACACTGACTGCAAATGAACTGCACGAAAGGTCCCAACGCTTTGCTGAAATCCTCCGGGAGTTGGAGCAGAAGGGTAACAGGTGGTTGGAGTTAAGTGAAAAACGCGAGACGTAGGACGTGGGATGTAAGACGGAAGATCTAAGAAGGAAGATGAAATATTGCGAAATAGTGGCAATTACGTGCAATCATGTGCAATTCCTTATGGCAATCTTTTTTTCTTTTTCTTAAAATACATCGCATCGATATAATATAAGACACGTATAGAGAAACTGTTTGTTGCTGGGGATGTGATTGTATTTCCGAGGTTCCGGAAAAAATGGTAATCAATGATGTCGTCAGATGTGTTGATAGCATTCTTCCAGACAAAAGAGAGTTGACTTCCCGGAGCAAAATCCCAGATGAAGCTCAGGTCGATGTTGAATTGGTTGTAATCAACAT
>JACNKI010000084.1:0-2999 GCA_014382125.1 Bacteroidota bacterium
TCGTTTGCTGCCGTTCATCGCGAGTTGGATAATATCCCGGTTTTTCCGGATCCGATCTTCCATGAGAATGACTCAGCAATCAACACGTTAACACAGGTAAAAAATTTCCTCTACCTCCTCAATCCTGATGGTTATTCCTCGAAAACTCATTATCTGGACTCACTTCGGCAGACCAACTACGACCTGTTGATCATTGATCTCTTTTATACAACCAGTAGCCAAATGACGAAACAGGATGTAGAATCATTAAAAACCAAGCGGAGTGGAGGCAAGCGACTGGTAATCTGTTACATGAGTATCGGAGAAGCTGAAAACTACCGCTATTACTGGGTTCCCGGATGGGAATTCGGCAGTCCTGTATGGCTGGGCGATGGCAACCCAGATTGGCCCGGCAATTACATGGTCAGATACTGGGAACCGGAATGGAAATCCATTATATTCGGGAACAACAACACCTATCTGAACCGAATCCTGGAAGCCGGATTCGATGGTGTCTACCTGGATAATATAGATACTTTTGAATACTACGAAGAGTAATTAAGAACATAACCTTATGCACATTAACCACACACTTGATAAAGCTTTTGGTCCGACCGGTTCATTTGCCGGATTAATATTGGTGATTGTTGGTGTCATCCTGATTCCATTTTTCTGGGCAGGCGCTATATTGATCATAATCGGGGCGTTTACAGGATTTACCGCAAGCGGTTGTGAAATCAATACAGAAACGCGGCAGGTACGACAATATCACCTATTATTTGGGCTGTTTAAAACCGGCAAATGGCAACGTCTCGAAGGATTCTCGGGTCTTCGGGTCGTTCAAACCCGAAATTCATACCGTGCCTATAGTCTTTCGAACAGGTCCATCGTAACCACCACACAGGACTTCCGGGTCGTTCTTGAAGCTGGAACCCCTCAGTCGAGGGTCGAAATACAAAAATGCAGCACACGTGAAGATGCGGACGAAGAAGCCCGGAAGCTTTCTGAAACGTTGGGTATGGAGTTTCTGGATAACTAGATGCTGGATGACTGGATTCTTGAATCTTGAACCTTAATCGTACCTTTGCCTGAAAGATCTCTGTATATGAGACTCTCTATGCGTCTGATGATATGGTTTCTGACAATCCTGCCGTTTCGGTTCTATTACGGTATCTCTACCTTTATCTTTTTGATCATGTATTACATTTTGGGATACAGGAGAAATGTGGTTGAAAAAAATCTTCGCAATGCCTTTCCAGCAATAACAGATAAAGAGCTCAAATCCTTACGGAAAGAATTCTTCAAACACCTGGCCGATTACCTCATCGAAACCGTGGCCAACTTCCACATGGATAAAGATGCATTTGATTCACGATACAAACTGACCAATACGGAGATATTGGATGATTATGCGAAAAAAGGAATTAACGTCATTATGGCACCCGGTCATTACGGAAACTGGGAGTGGGTTTCTTATCTGGGACTGATCATCAACTTCACGTGTATTGCCATCTACAAGGAGCAGTCGAATAGATTTGTAAACGAATTGATCATGCACTCCAGGGGAAAATATGGATTATTACTCTATCACTATCATGAGGCCTATAAATACATTTTATCGGGAAAAAATCCGTCGCCAATATGTCTCTATTTTTTAGCAGATCAACGTCCTGCCAAGGAGTCAAAAGTCCACTATATCAAATTTATGAACCAGGAAACAGCTGCTTTTCGAGGGATGGAGAATCTCCATCGAAAAATGAAAGGTGTGGTGTTGTATGTCCATATCCGGAAAGTAAAACGAGGATTCTACGAAGTGGAATTTCGCCCCTTGAATGAGCCAGGCAAGATCATTATGGAACCCAACCTGACAGAACGCTATTTTCAGGCCCTCGAAGAGAACATCCGGGAGGATCCGAGGTATTACCTCTGGTCGCACAACCGCTGGAAATACCCGCCAACTGATGAAGTGACAACAAGCCATGAGCAATAACCGGAATCAATCACCTATGCCTCCAAAATTGCTGGTTAACGCAATCCAGGCCTTGCGGACTATTTTGTTTGCCCTATACAAAAGGCTATTCCCCGGAAGAGTCGTCCTCTATGAGCAATTTCAATATCTCTACTTACTTCCGGCTCTCTACGTTGCTGCAGAGTTTAATATTGCGGAATCATTACGGTCAGGCAAAAAATCCGTCGATGAACTTGCCCGAGAGCTGAATGTCAGCGCAGAAGCACTTTTTCGCGTCCTGCGTGCACTGGCCGGACATGGGATCTTCCGGGAGAGTGGCGAAAAGTGTTTTTTAAATACAAGATTATCAAAACCATTGATGGACGGCAACGAGTCGTTAAGGAACATGTTCAGGCACCACCTCTCCCCCCTTAACTGGAAGATCGCAGGCGATCTGTTGGAGACTGTTAAAACAGGTGTGGATGCTTGCAACAGGATCTATGGAAAGAGTATCTATGATTATCTGAGCGATCATCCGGATAGTTCCAAAATCTTTGACAAATCGATGTCGGATCTCTCCTCAATGGGATTGGCGCCTATCCTCCGGTCCTACTCCTTCTCCGGCCTGAGAAGCCTGGCTGATATAGGGGGTGGAGGGGGATTCATGCTGGCCAACATCCTGGCAGCCAATTCAAAACTACAGGGAATCCTTTTTGACCGTCAAGCTGCCCTGATGAAAGCGGAAGAAACCTTCAGTCGATACCATGTCTCTGACCGCGTCAACCTGGTTGAAGGAGATTTCCTGCAATCAGTACCTGGTGATATCGATGGATACTTGCTTAAAAACATACTACACAACTGGGATGACCAACATGCTATCCTTATCCTCTCTACTATCAGGAAATCGATGCCGGACTATGGAAAAGTGATCATCATCGAGATGATTATTCCGGACGGCAATCGTTCGTCAATGTCTAAACTAGTTGACATTCAGATGCTTACCTCAATGCCTGGAGGCAAAGAACGGACACGGAAGGAGTTTGAAATGATTCTGCACGAAGCCGGTCTCACC
>JACNKI010000084.1:3744-25872 GCA_014382125.1 Bacteroidota bacterium
GGAAGCCTGATCAATGAGAAGCGTGAAGGTCCCTACCTGAGGCTGAAAACTCTTCCTGTGTCTTTAGGAAGTGTAATGGGAGCCAAAGTTCTGCTTTACCTCATTGTCTGTCTCATTCAGTTCCTCTTCATGATTCTGATTGGGATCTATCTCTTTCATCTTCTTTTTGATTTGCCGAGGTTAGCAATCGGATCGAGTTTCTTGGCGTTGGTGGTGGCGACGCTTGCTGCCGCTTTTGCCGCCGTTGGTTTTGGTTTGCTTGTTGGCGCCGGGTCCCGGAGTCATGCACAGGCCGCTCTCTTCGGGTCCGTAATGGTAGTCATCCTGGGAATTATCAGTGGCACTTTCCTTCCCATTCACCTGATGCCTAAAACGATACAGATGATCAGCAGTTTCTCTCCACTCCGCTGGGGAATTGACAACTACCTGGAACTCTTTATCCGTGACGGCACATTGATCGATATCCTTCCCCGGACGCTCTGGTTACTTTTGTTTTTTATCTTTGCAATGCTGACCAGCATGAGTATTTTTGCAAAACGGAACGAACCCAATATCGGTTTATGAAAGAGAAAGAGGGTTATGTCGATTGCCCGGAACAGCAGGTGATTATTTACGTGGAGAAGGAAAACGGAACGTATGGACCGATTCAGACAGGATCATACATTACCAAGAACTATATTGACGACTATTTCCTAAAACGCAAGAACCTTGAAGCATCTCTGCAGGAACAAGTAAAACGAGATGAGATCAGTCCGGTGAAATTTTTTATGGTTTTTGAGGACCTTACGCTCTCAGAGCTATCTGCCCGGACGAAAATTCCGACGAGAAAAGTCAGGAAGCACCTGCTGCCTGTTCATTTTAATAAGATCTCTGATGATCTCCTTAACCGATACGCTATCGTATTTAACATTTCCGTTGACCAGTTAATCAACATCAACCCTGGCCCGGAGCTGACGAACGCTGAAGTTGACAATAAATGAGTACAATCCAATTCAACCATAAAATGGGTGCCCATTGTGAATCGGGCACTGTTACATCCCTTCTGAATCACACTGGCCTCGAAATTACGGAACCGATGGTGTTCGGGATCGCAAGTGGCATATTTTTCGGATATTTTCACAAACACAAAGCCTTTGCTTTTCCCACTTTCATTGTCCGGAATCGTCCCGGTGAGATGAGAAAGAACATTCAGAAGCGATTGGGTATCAAATTCAAAACCTTTTCCTATAGGGATTCAACGG
Source organism: Bacteroidota bacterium (assembly GCA_014382125.1). Classification (GTDB taxonomy): domain Bacteria; phylum Bacteroidota; class Bacteroidia; order Bacteroidales; family FEN-979; genus QYOJ01. The sequence goes on from JACNKI010000084.1 coordinate 4,986, forward strand.
TTGGCATGCAGGCATTGGATGTCTTACTCGAAAAGAACATTCCGGTTGCTTCCCAGGTTGATTTTTTCTACATGGATTATGTGCCTTCCTGGGAACAGGTTCACATCAATGTCCACTTCATGATCGTGATGGGGAAAGAGGGATCAACATACATCATCAGTGACAGTTATTTTCCTAAACCGGTCGAATTGAAGGAAGAGTCTCTGTTACGAGGCAGATTTGCCGGAGGGAACATGTCTCCAAAAGGATTTCTCTATTATCCGGAGCATATCCCTGAGAATATAGACTACATCAAACCCATTGTCAAAGGAATTAAAAAAGCCTGCTTCAATATGCTGAATCTCCCGGTTCCCTTTATTGGCATCAAAGGAATCCGGCTTTTTGCCCGGAAAATTGTTGACTGGCCGTCACTGGCAAGAGATACTGAACATCTCTCGCACGAGGTGATGAAGATCAACATCCTGCTGGAGGATCAGGGGACCGGAGGCGCAGGCTTCCGTTATATGTATGCGACATTCCTCCAGCAAGCGTCAGATATCCTGAACAATCCTGATCTGAAGGACCTGTCGGAAGAGTTGATGTCCATCGGCGATGGCTGGCGTGAAATCTCACTCTTTGCAGCACGTATCGGTAAAAACCGTGATTTAGGTCCCGATAAAATGAAACAGCTTAGTAACATGATCAGGGACCGGGCTGATATGGAAGAGAAGTTCTTCAAACAACTTAGAAAGAGCATTTAATCCTGATCTCTATGACACCACCTGATGCGACCAATAAACTGAAACTGGAGATCAAGAACCTGATTATGGAGACTCTCAATATTACCGATATAGATCCTGAAGATGTGAGCGATGAGGAGCCCCTTTTCGGGGGAAACAACACACTGACTCTCGATTCTGTTGATGGCATTGAGATCATCATGGCACTGCAACGGAAATACAAAATTCGCTTGAATGATCAAAATCTGGCACGCCACATCATTCAGTCAATCAACAGTATAACGGAATTTATTGCAAGCGAAAAAGCAAAAGCTTGAACGATTCATATCTTACCGCAGGCATTCGCGCAACTCCCCTGTTACGGCTTCTCACCCGAAACCAAATATCCTGGACCCTGAAAAACACTGGACGCATTCTCTTCCTGTTACAAAGTTCCTGCTGGTCATCTCTTTTCTCAAGAATTGAGCAAATCAGATATAGGCAGGCGCTGAAAAACAGCCCTGTTCCGAAAGATCCAATCTTCATCGTCGGTCACTGGCGGACAGGTTCCACGTTCCTGCATCAGCTCATGAACCGAGATCCAAACCTGACCACTCCAACTCTCTACCAGGTTGCACTTCCGGATCATTTTCTGACCTCCTATCACTTCTATAAGTGCATATTCGCAGCGTTTGCCGGTAAATCGAGACCTATGGATAATGTGAAGATCGGTATTGATGAGCCACAGGAGGATGAATATGCGATGTACAGGCTCACCACATTTTCTCCGCTGGAAAAGCTGGTTTTTCCAGCAGATAGAGAGTACTTCCTTGCTAATACGGCTTTTCTTCCTGATAACGAAAAATTACAGGACTGGACATCCAGTCTCGCAAGCTTTTACAGAAAGATCCTGTATGCTACGGGCAAGCGGATCGTTTCCAAGAATCCGTTTAATTCACTACGAATCCCTCTGCTTGCCGAACTCTTCCCGGAAGCAAGGTTTATCCATATCGTCAGGCACCCGTATAATGTAGTCCCTTCTACCAGACACCTCTGGACGGTCATTCAAAAGCAAAATATCCTGAACAAGAACAGCTACACTCCTGATGCACAGGAGATCTCTGTCATTCTGGACAACATGATGACAACCATTCAGTGTGATTACAAAAAATTACCGGGAAATCAAACAGCTGAGATCAGATATGAAGATCTTGACAAAGATCCGAAAGGGATTCTCAGCGATCTCTATGCTCACTTTGATTTACCCTTTACCACCAGTTTTGAAAACAGCCTGGATCAATTTATCTCACAGACTTCAGGATTTCAAAAAAACACTTATTCAATCACAGAAGATGAAAAAAATGTGATCAAGGATATCATGTTTTCTCATATTGAACGTTATCAATATCTGGAAAATGCTTAACTTTACCTGATTAAAATCCATTTACCTCGTCATGAAACGTTATATCACACTATTCGTCCTCATACTCTTTCTTGTCCCGGGAATGGCATTCACCCAGGAAGGATTCTCATCCAGTGGCAGCTATAGGTCAAATAATATCAGAAGCGGTTTTACTCTGAAAGTAGGACCAGTGTTCCCTATCGGAAATTTCTCATCGGCACAAATCATATCTGATCCTTTATCTATACCACCTGAAATAACGACCTTTCAGCCGCAAAAATTGGCGGAAATCTGAGCCTGGGTTACCTGATCTACATCGCTCCGGCTGTGGCGAATAACATTCTGCGATTTGGTATTGACGCGATCTTTCTGGATGGTTGGTTTGCTACAGCAACCCCTTTACCCGGATCCGACAAAAAAGCGTCAGAGGTCTGGTACTATTTCGTGGGACAAAAATTTGGGCCTCTCATCACCATCAATCCGGTTGATAGGCTGATGATCGACCTGAGTTACAAACTCAATGCGAATATAAGCTGGCACAACAACGATTGGGGAGCTGAAATCCTTGGCCAGGAGATCATGATGAATATCCGTTACAGAGTGATCGTTGTCTCCTTCATGTATAACTTTGGCAAGATCAACTACAACGACTTTGATAGTTCCCGTCCAGAGCACAAGGTAGATATCACAACGTTCAGAGTCCTGCTTGGCTTTAAATTTTAGTCTAAAATCTCTTTTTTTTTATATTGTAATCAAACAAACAACTTAAGCGTATGAAAAAAATCATCATCCTGATCCTTGTCGGTTTATTATTTACCGCCGGTGGATCTTTATTCGGACAAAAACTCAAGTCCGGCAGTTTTTCTGCATTGAAAGGACAGAGTGAAATCAACCTTCAATATGATTATTCCAATATGGCGGTTGAAAATTTAAAAAGGAGGCGGATTACATAGCCAAACGCTCCAAGAGCATAAATAAAAAAGATGATGGAGCCGGTGATACATGGGCCAAAGCATGGGTCAACGACCGTTCTGCCCGTTTTCATCCTACGTTCGAAAAAAACTTCAATTCCAAAGCAGGCAAGTGCGGAATCACTGGTAAAGAGGGAGCAGAAGTCAAGTTTACCCTTATTATTAAAACGCTCTTTACCGAACCCGGAATGAATGTGGGGGTTATGCGCAAGAATGCCTACATCAACATGGTTGTGGAACTTGTTGAGACAGCTAACCCGGAAACGATAATCGGAAAAGCGGAATTAAAGAAGATCCAGAGTGTCAATATGGGAGGATACGACTTCGATACAGGCACCCGGATTCAGAGTTGTTACGACCGTGCCGGAGATAAATTCGGAAATTTCATCTGCAAATACATGAACAAATAATCTTCTAGACTACCAGTTTCAAAAGTGGGGAGTGCAAGACTCCAAGCAGGGGTAATTCATGAATTCCCCCTACTTTTGTTTCATCATTCCGTAAACCTGTTCCCCGTGGGAGAAGGTCTTCAGGACTTTTACATCCGGAATTTCTGAGAGAGGAATCTCCATGATATCTTTATCCAGGATCACAAAATCCGCCCATTTTCCCGGCTCAAGGCTACCATAATCGTGCTCATCGAAGTTGGCTTTCGCCGCCCAGATCGTGATCGACTTCAACGCCTCTTCCCGGGTCAACCCATTTTCAATCTGGAATCCACCAGCAGGATATCCTTCTTCGTCCTGCCGGGCGACAGAAGCATAGAAGGTCAATAACGGACTGATCCGTTCAATAGGAAAATCGGTCCCGTTTGCCAACCATCCATTTTGATTGAGCAGATCCCTGTAGGCATAGGCCCATTGAATACGTATTGGTCCCAGTCTCTCTCCGGCCCAATACATGTCCGATGTAGTATGGGTAGCCTGAATGGAAGGTATGATCGAGTGTTTCTCGAATAGAATCAGATCAGCAGGATCAACTACCTGTGCATGTTCAATCCGCCATCGCCGGTCATTATCTCCTTTTAGATACTCCCCATAAATATCCAGTAATACCCTTGTCGCTGAATCTCCGATGCAATGTGTATTCACCTGGAAGCCGTTGTCATATGCTAGTTGACAGATTTCCCGTATCGAATCGGGAGAAGTAACCTGTATCCCGATTTTGGAGGGATCATCGGAATAGGGTTGTTTGAGCAGGGCTGTCCGGCTACCCAGACTCCCATCAGCATAAAGTTTCACCGAGCAGATATGGAACCGATCCGTGATGTAAGGCCCCTTCGTCATGAAGTCATCAATATTCTCCGGAGAAGGTTCTATCATCGCGTATATATGAATCTTTATCACTTCCTGCTGCGTGACGGAGTCCAACAATTTCAACGTACGATTCTCCAGACCGGCATCCGCCACACCGGTTAAGCCAAAAGAGAAGCATTGTTCTTCAGCCTGTTTGATGAGTTCAATCGCCTGATTTTCATCTGGTTTCGGAATAATTCTCCGCAGGTGATCGGCAGCATTTTCACTGAGGATGCCTGTCAACTTCCCGTTGATGATCTCAACCTCTCCTTCTGAAAAGATGTGATTGGTTGTGATTCCTGCAATATCCAGGGCTGTCTGGTTCGCCAGGACTGCATGTCCGTCGATCCGTACCAAAACAACGGGCTGGTCAGGATAGAGCGCATCCAGTCTCTCTTTCGATGGAAACACTTTTTTGCGCCAGAGATTCTGATCCCATCCGCGACCGGTAATCCATGTGGCCTGTTCAATGGAATCGGTATTCCCGATTCGCTCAATCACTTCATCAAAAGAGCTGCAGCCCACCAGATCAATCCATTTGAGCCCGAGCGCAAGTCCATAAAAATGACAATGAGCATCAATGAAGCCCGGGAAGATCGTCAGGCCTTCTGCATCTAGTTGATTTTTTGGAGAATAAGTGGCAAGAAGCGCTTCTTTAACTCCTGTTTCAATCACCTTTCCCCGGTCAATGACGAAGGCTTCAATAGTGGGTTTTGATTCGTCCATTGTATATATCTTGGCATTGTATACAATGGTCTCTACATGCTTCTTCATAGTGCAGGAATTAGTTAATAAGAGTGTCGAAAGAAAAACCAAAAATGATAACTGTCTTATTTTCAAGTACATAATAAAATAATTAAATGAATGTTCAAAAATATGAAAACAATTTCTTGATTCACTTGACTTTTATTGAAATGATTTATTATTTTTGTAAGGAACTATTAGAATAGATTAATGAAATATAAAGCCTTTAATCTTAGGTTTTTTATTGTTTTCTCTGTTATTATTGCAGCTGCGCTTATGCGATTGCTACCCCACTGGCCTAACTTCACCCCGGTGGCGGCAATGGCATTGTTTGCGGGCACCTATTTCGAGAGAAAGCGTTTCGCTTTCGCCATACCAATCGCTGCATTATTCATCAGCGATCTCTTTATTGGGTTTCACGCAATCATGCCTGCCGTCTACCTGAGTTTTGTTATCGCGGTAGTAATCGGAGCAACTATCCGAAAACATGTCTCCGCACGAAACATCGTGCTGGCTGCCTTTTCATCATCAGTAATCTTTTTCCTGATTACTAACTTTGCATCCTGGCTGGCCTTACCGATGTTATATCCTCAAACCTTTGCAGGTTTGACACAGTGTTATATTGCGGGCATGGTGTTTTTCAACGATGGATCCCAGGGTATCTCATTCTTTGTCAATGAACTTATGGGCACGCTCTTCTTCAGTGCGGTATTTTACGGAGCCTTTTACCTGGCGCAAATGCGATTTCCGGTAGTCGACCGATCCAGGTTTTAGGAAAACAGTTCTTCATCCCTCTCCAGCAGGAGGATGGAGTGTTGATGGACAATAAAGTACTTCTCATCATTGAATAATACTTCAATGGCGCCCTTCTGCAGAAATATTGCAAGGTCGCCATTTTTAGGTTGCAGAGGGATGTAACGGACGTTATCCTCTGTGTGTTTCCAGGATTCATTTGTATCTTCCGAAGGAATCGGAATAGGAAAACCCGGGCCGCATTTGACAACATAGCCTGTCTGGATCTCCTCTTTTTCCTGGTATCCCGGGGGAAGATAGAGCCCCGCTTTTGTTTTGTTGGAAATCTTTTTTGGTTTGATCAGTACGCGATCACCTACTACGATCAGATTTTTCAGATTACCTGCAGTTTCATTACTCATGAGAATCTTTGTTATAAATTCCAAAATTATAAAAACCATTGAATTGAACCCCCTCCGATTCAGGAAAAATGGGTACTTTTGTGGCAATGGGAAACATCATTCGTTTATTGCCTGAATCGGTAGCCAACCAGATCGCTGCGGGTGAGGTTGTGCAACGACCAGCCTCTGCCGTCAAGGAGTTGCTGGAGAATGCTGTTGATGCCGGAGCGACTGAAATCAAACTGATAATCAAGGATGCAGGCAAGACATTGATCCAGGTAATTGATAACGGATGTGGCATGTCGGAACAGGATGTACGAATGTGCTTTGAACGTCATGCTACCTCGAAGATCAAAAACGCAAATGACCTCCTGGCCATCCGTACATTAGGCTTCCGCGGTGAAGCGCTCGCTTCCATCGCTTCCATCTCCCAGGTAGAGCTCAAATCAAAACGGGTAGAAGATGAAGTAGGAACAGCAGTCACTGTAAACGGATCCGAGTTTATCTCCCAATCACCTGTCAACTCTTCTGATGGAACAACTGTAACAGCAAAGAACCTCTTTTTTAATGTCCCGGCCAGAAGAAATTTCCTCAAAAGTAACACCTTGGAGCTGAAGTATGTCATGGAAGAGTTCAACCGGGTAGCTCTTGTTCATCCCAATATCAGCTTTCAGCTCTACAACCAGGATAAAATTCTTCATCAGCTCTCATCCTCAAACCTGAAGCAGCGACTGGTTGCTTTGCTTGGCAATACATACAACAACCGCCTGATCCCTATCCACCAAGAGACTCAGGTTGTTAATATTTCCGGATACATCGGAAAACCGGAGTACGCAAAAAAGAAACGAGGAGAGCAGTATTTCTTTGCCAACGGTAGATTTATTAAGAATCCCTATCTCAATCACGCCGTGGAGAATGCATTCAGGGATCTGATCCCAAAAGAGGCATTCCCCCCATACTTTATCTACCTGAAGGTTGATCCTCAGACCATCGACGTGAACATCCACCCGACAAAAACAGAGGTGAATTTCCAGGATGCTAAAAGTCTGTATGCCATCCTGCACTCCACCATTAAACAGTCCATCGGCCATTACAATCTTGCTCCTGTCCTTGACTTCGAGACTGAGAGATCCCTGGAAGTGCCTCCCCTGCCAAAAGACCATCCATTAACACCCCCTTCCATCACTATCGACCTGGAATACAATCCCTTTGAGAAAAAAAGGAAATCACAGATGGAGATCAATTACCCTACATCTAGGAGGGATTCCCAGACGTTGGATCTCCCTGGCGCAGATATATCTGCTCCGAATGTAATCCAGATAGAACGTAGTTATCTGGTTTCCCATATCAAAAACGGGATTGTTGTGATTGATCAACAACTGGCTCATGAACGAATTCTTTACGAAGAGTTCCTCAAGTCAGGAGAAAACAAGGATAATGGAGCTCAGAAGCTACTATTGCCACAGACCGTTCAGGTTACTCCAGACGATGCTGAAGTCATCCGGAACATCATCCCTGTAATGGAGCATTCTGGCTTTGAGGTCTCTGACTTCGGCCATAACTCTTTTGTGGTGCATGCTGCCCCGCCCGGCATTGAATCCACAACGATCCAGTCCGTGATCGAATCGATCCTGGAAGCATATAAAGCGGAAACCGACGAATTTAATCAGCATGGAGAGAGAGAACTGGCAAAAACCATGGCTTTGCGCATGGCAATAAAACACGGACAATCCCTGAAACCGGAAGAGGCAGAAGCGGTTATACAACAACTGATGACCTGTGCAGCGCCAGATATCTCACCGGAGGGGAAACCTACGATGATACTGCTGAGCTATAAAGAACTCGCAAACGAATTTAAACGCACAACCTGACAATCTATGAGTTCCAATCAATATAGACCTGCCGGATTCAAGCTACTTCCTCCTGTCGTAAAAAACCTTCTGATCATTAATGGATTGTTTTTTCTGGCTACCTGGTCATTCCAGTCTGTCTTCGATATCGATTTGCCCCGGATCCTGGGTCTGCACTATTTCCAATCAGACTATTTCCAGCCCTACCAGTTTGTTACTTATATGTTTCTGCATGCTGATTTCTATCACATTATCTTCAACATGTTTGCCCTCTGGATGTTCGGATACCTGCTGGAGAATGTTTGGGGATCCAAGCGATTTTTAATTTACTACATGGTCACAGGCATTGGGGCAGCCATTATTCAAACGCTGATTAACTGGTGGGACTTCTCTTCCCTGCAAAATGATGCGCTTCTCTATGCGGATCACCCGTCACTGGATGCCTTTGTTGGTTTTGTTAAAAGCTATTTCCCGAACTACTATGAATATCATGAAACCATCAGGGGTTTCATCGGGCAGTGGACGTTGTCACCGGATAATCCGGCCTTTGCTTCACAATCGGTTGACTATGTAAATCAGCTGATCAAACTTCAAATGGATGTACCCACAATCGGTGCTTCCGGAGCGGTATACGGGATCCTCCTGGCTTTCGGAATGATGTTTCCCAACATGCTGGTATACATCTATTTCCTCTTCCCGATCAAAGCCAAATGGATTGTCATCCTCTATGGCGCTATTGAACTCTTTTCAGGCATCTCTAATAATCCCAACGACAATGTGGCGCACTTTGCACACCTGGGTGGGATGATCTTTGGAGTTTTCCTCATCCTGTACTGGAGGAAAAAAGCAATTTCCTAATGAACCATTCGTTGATATGAATATGAATCAAAACCCTCAAAACCCCTTTCTGGACATTCGTCATTTCTTTAAGCAGAAATCGGTTCTATCTTATTTTGTAATCATCAATATCGTTGTCTGGATTCTGATCCAGGCCTTCCGGGTCCTGGCTTTTCTGTTTGATAAGCCTGATTCAGCTGCTGCTTTCTCTTCTGTAATTGATTACCTTGCCGTTCCCGCCTCCCTTCCCATACTGATGGAACGACCCTGGACTCTCATCACCTATATGTTTCTGCATGTCAGTATCTGGCATATCCTTTTCAATATGTTGTGGTTGTACTGGTTTGGCCGGATCTTCATGGAATACCTGACACAGAAACAACTATTCTGGGTTTATGTAATGGGTGGACTGGCCGGTGCGTTTGTCTATATCCTGGCATTTAATATATTCCCTGTCTTTGCACCAACCATTGAGATATCCTATGCCCTCGGTGCCTCTGCCGCCGTGATGGCCATCGTGACTGCCATCTCATTCCATGTCCCTAACTATACAATATACCTGCTTTTCTTTGGAAGGGTAAAGATTATCTACCTGGCCATAGTGCTGTTTATCTTTGATTTTTTCATGATCCCATCCGGAAATGCCGGAGGCCACATTGCCCACATCGGGGGCGCCATCCTGGGTTTCATCTATATCAAGTCGCTTCGCCCCTCATCAATCTCGGCATACAGTCATAAAGGAACCTTTTCAACCTGGTTTTCCCGCTTGTTTACCATCAGGAAAAGATCAGGCCCTGCTGGCGCCAAAGGAAACCATCGCCATCCGGTATCAGATGAAGATTATAATTACCAGAAATCTCAACAACAGAAGCGTATCGATATGATCCTGGATAAAATCTCTAAAGGTGGCTACGATTCTCTGACCAGGGAAGAGAAAGAGTTCCTGTTTAAGTCTTCCGGGAAACATTAGAAGCAGACATGGCAGCACGAAAAAGAACATCCTGGCTTATCCTGGTTAACATCCTGCTCCTTTTGAATATTGGTGCAGTCATATCCATTTTTTGTTCTTATGCCGCCCATTATATTGACCCACATGACTATTGGATCTTTGCCTTGTTCGGACTCTTATACCCCTGGATCCTGATTCTGAATCTGGCGTTTATTCTCCTCTGGCTAATCCTCTGGAAAAGGTATGCTCTGCTCTCCATTATTGCCATCCTTATCGGTTGGAATCAGTTGAATACAATGATTGCAATAAATTACGAAACGCCTGTGATTCCACCTGCACAAAACATGAGCCTGATTACGTATAACGTCCATGGATTTACAGGAGAAGCAAATGTAAAAATAGATTTCCGTGCAGAAATCATCGAATACATTGCCGGAGAGCATCCGGATATTTTATGCCTCCAGGAGTTCCATATCCGGGAAGCAGACACAACACCGGTCATCCGGAAGTGCATCAAAGCCTGGGACCTTCGTTATCATTACATGACGAATTATTACAGAAACCGAAAATGGACTGGTATCAACGGAATCGCTACCTTCTCACGTTATCCGATCGTTCGAACAGGAATACTTGAGCATCAGCCATCCAAACATTTTGCTATTTATACTGATATCGTGATGGAATATGACACCCTGCGGCTCTTCAATGTTCATCTGGCCTCACTCAGACTTGGGCAACATGATGTTAATTTCTATTACCAGCTGAAAAAGAATGAGACTGAAAATGTCAACATTAAACAGGGGTTTTTCAGTATTCTGCGTAAGCTTAAAACCGCCTTTATCCTGCGTGCCAAACAATCAGAAATTCTGCTCCAGGCGATTGAAAATTCACCCTATCCCGTACTGGTTTGCGGAGACCTGAACGATTCTCCCTTTTCATATACCTACCATGAGCTAACCCAAAACCTGACCGATTCATACAAGGAGGCAGGTACGGGTTTCTTCGGGAGTACCTACGATGGAGTTCCGCCTAACTACAGGATCGATTACATTCTGCACGACAGGCACTTCAGGGTATTCACATATAAAAAGAGCAATGTCACCTTTTCTGACCACTACCCGGTCTCAGGAATGGTGATGTTCAACTATTAACTCGCCGTGGATTTTAAACTGACCAGTGATTTCCAGCCAACAGGAGACCAGCCGGAAGCGATCAGGCAACTGGTTGAGGGATTGGATCGTGGCGACGACAGCCAGGTGTTGCTGGGCGTGACTGGTTCCGGAAAAACATATACCATTGCCAATGTGATCCAGTCCGTCAATCGCCCGACCCTGGTCCTTAGTCATAATAAAACCCTCGCTGCCCAGCTCTATGGGGAGTTTAAGCAGTTTTTTCCGGACAATGCAGTTGAATTCTTTGTCTCTTATTACGACTATTATCAACCCGAAGCCTATATCCCAGTCACCAATACTTACATTGAGAAGGATTTGTCTATCAACGATGAGATCGAAAAACTACGGCTGAGCACCTCCTCTTCACTCCTTTCAGGCCGGAGAGATGTAATCGTTATCTCGTCAGTCTCCTGTATCTATGGGATTGGGAATCCGGATGACTTTGCCCAAAATGTCATCCAGATAAAAATAAGAGCCCGGATCAACCGGAACAAATTCCTCCTCTCTCTTGTCAACAGCCTCTATGCCCGTACCGAAGAGGAATTCATCCGGGGCCGTTTCCGTGTTCGGGGAGATACTGTTGATATCTTCCCTGCCTACCTCGATTTTGCTTACAGGGTCATCTTCTGGGATGATGAGATCGAAACCATCGAATCCTTTGATCCAGTCTCCGGACGAAAGATCGACCAATATCCATTCCTGAATATCTACCCGGCCAATATTTTTGTCACCTCTCCTGATAAAATGAAGGGTGCCCTGCATGAGATCCAGGATGACCTGATCAGGCAGTGTGCCTACTTTCGTGAAAACGGCAAAGAGTTTGAGGCCAAACGGCTTGAGGAACGAGTATCATACGATATTGAGATGATGCGTGAACTGGGATACTGTTCCGGCATCGAAAACTATTCCAGGTATTTCGATGGAAGATCGCCCGGATTCCGCCCTTTTTGTCTGCTCGACTACTTCCCCGATGATTATATCATGGTGATCGATGAGAGCCATGTTACCATTCCTCAGATCCGGGCGATGTATGGTGGAGACCGCTCCCGGAAACAAACTCTTGTAGAATACGGATTCAGACTCCCCTCTGCCCTTGATAATCGCCCACTTAAATTCGATGAATTTGATGTGATGACCAGCCAACTGCTCTTTATCAGCGCTACACCGGCAGACTATGAATTACAGAAGTCTCAGGGAGTGGTGGTTGAGCAGGTAATCAGACCAACCGGCCTGCTCGATCCTAAGGTTGAAGTACGTCCCAGCCAAAATCAGATTGACGACCTTTTGGATGAGATTGACAAGCGGATCAATGCAAAGGAACGGGTGCTGGTGACAACGTTGACCAAGCGGATGGCTGAAGAACTCACCAAATACTTCTCCAAACTCAATATCAACAGCAGGTATATCCATTCCGACATCGATACACTGGAACGGGTGGAGATCATGCGCGACTTGCGACTGGGCTCATTTGATGTTTTGGTGGGGGTCAATCTTCTTCGGGAAGGACTCGATCTTCCGGAGGTATCTCTCGTCGCTATCCTGGATGCAGACAAAGAAGGTTTCTTGCGTTCTGAGCGATCGTTAACCCAGACAGCCGGACGCGCTGCCCGCAATGTCAATAGCAAGGTGATTATGTATGCTGACAAAACAACGGAATCGATGCAACGGATGATGGATGAAACAAACAGACGCAGGATCAAGCAGATAGAATACAATAACAAGCACAACATTACACCTACTCAGATCATTAAAAGCACACAGGATATCATGGGGCAAACAGCAGTAGCCGATACCAGTGGAAGCTCCCCCCGGGCTTACATCGAGAAAAACCGCCTTGAAGTGGCCGCAGACCCTGTCATTCAGTACATGTCGAAGGAGAAAATTCAAAAGTTATTAACAAAAACAAGAAAGTCGATGGAAGGAGCTGTCAAAGAGCTGGATTTTCTGGAGGCCGCACGGCTGCGTGATGAGCTAGTTCAACTGGAGCAAATCATTGAATCAAAATGACATTCCTTCTACCATGCTGAAAATCGTCGATAACTTTTGATATTTGTTAATATCTATTTTCTTCATTTCCTTCAAAATCCGATATATTTGCTTGTAAAAACAGGTCTTTCATGAAGAAAAAGATCCTTGCCATTGATGATGAAAAGAGCATCCGTTTCATCATTGAAAATACGTTTAATAAAGATTTTGACGTGGTTACGATGACCAATGGAATGGATGCACTCTTCTATATACAATCCGGGAACTTTCCGGATGTCATTATTTGTGACCTTGAAATGCCGGTTTTGAACGGGATTGAGTTTGTCAGACGCCTTCGGGAGAGTGGATTTTTCGAAGAAATTCCCTTGATCATGCTCTCTGGAAAGGAGGAGAGTTCAGAGAAGATCAAGTGTTTCGAAATGGGGGCTGACGACTATGTATTAAAGCCTTTTAATCCACGTGAATTACTTGCACGGATCACCCGACGTCTGGAATCAAAGGAATTATACTCACAACAACGAATGGGTTAGGGAATATGGAGGAAGCTCCGGCGAAAAGACTAAAAATATTATACGTAGGGACCGATCAGACCACGATTGATCAATATCAGGAGAGTGGTCTGTTTGACGTGATTACTATGCCCAATGGCCTGGCGGCGATTTACTGGTTAACAGACAATACATTCAGGCTGTTTGACTTTGACAAAGATACAGGAATAGCACCCGTGTACGAAGAGACAAAAGAGATTGATGCAATTCTTTGTGAAAGCAGGATTCCCGGCATGAAGGGACTGGACTTTTACCAGAAGATAAAACTCCATAAGCTATACCTTAAGGTTCCATTCATCCTTCTTGCCATCTTTTATGAAGATAACATCAAAGAAGAAGCACTAGATGCCGGCATAGATGATTGCTACAAACAAGGATATTATCCTCAACGGCTGCATAGCCGGATTCTTTTCCTGCAGAAACTGAAAGCAGAGTACGTGCCGAAACCGATTGAAGCGATGATCGACCAGAACCTGGATGCCTTTAAAACTCCTTTTCTGAAACGGATCTTTGACATCGTTGTAGCTTTATTTTCCCTTGTTTTCCTCTCACCCATCATGATCCTGACGATACTTGCAATTCGCCTGGAATCCAAAGGGAAAGTCTACTACTTATCGAAACGTGTTGGTGCAAACTATAAAATTTTCGACTTCTACAAGTTCCGCTCGATGTATTTCGATGCAGACAAGCGGTTGAAAGATGTTGCTCACATGAATCAATACATGACTGATACCGTAGAGGAAAAGTGTGCAGCGTGTGAGAAACTACCAGAAGGTGAATTCTGCTCCCCACCTGTCGTTGAAACCATCACCGTTCGGGGTAAATAAGGTCATCACCCTGACAGTATTGTCCTCCACGGCTGTAATATTGAAAAATTTCTCCCCGTAACACCCGGACTGGAATACCTGAACAAAGTAGTATCCTGACACTTTGATTACAATCGAGTTGGTCTGCTCCCCGGTACTCCAAAAAATGCTATCGTATCCTCCTGCAACAGAAGCAATTACGCTATCTCCCACAGGAAAGACTGTATCGCCTGAGAAAGATAACTCCACGTACGGAGGTTCCCGGACATTGATTGAATGCTGCACTGTATCACTGCAACCATTGGCAGTATTCACAGTCAGTGTCACGTTAAATTTCCCTGCAAAAGCATAGTTATGTATGGGATTCTTCAGATAGCTGTATAGTGTGCCATCACCAAAATTCCAGATGTATTGGGAAGCAGTATCCTCAACAATGACCGACTGATCAATAAAGTGAACAGGGCGATTTAAGCAAGAGTAATCATGGGTAAACTCTGCAGTAACCGTTGAAAAAAGAATCTGTTTATAGATGGCGTCCATCGCCCCTGAATACGCGATAACCTTAAGCCCGACATGATGAGGCCCGGTTCCGGGAAAGGATATTTTAACAATATCGGTAAATGCATCATCGAATATACCATCTCCGTTCAGATCCCAAAGAACCCGGAAGATGCTATCAGGTGGAGTGGACGTATTCCAAAGTAGTGTAGTATCTCCTACACAAACCCTGGTAAACTGGAAGTCGGCTTCAATAGCCTTCAACGAAAAGGATAGTAATGTATGCGCACAGAGTATGACAACGATAGCCTTCTTCACCTGCTAATCTCTTATTTTTTATTCAACTTCAATTAATTCCACATCAAACACAAGTGGAGAATAGGGTGGGATCGTTCCCATATCACGCTCACCGTAAGCGATGGAGGATGGAATAATTAGCTTCGCTTTCCCGCCCACATTCATCATGGAAATCCCTTCATCCCAACCTTTAATCACCTGACCTTGCCCGAGGGTAAAGGAGAAAGGTTCTCCCCGGTCAACAGACGAGTCGAATTTCGTGCCATCCAGTAAGGTGCCGGTGTAGTGAACGCTTACTTTTTTTCCTGCCTCCGCTTTCGGTCCTTCGCCTTTTTCGACCTCAATATAGTACAAGCCGCTGGCGGTTGGTTGTATAGTGATATTATTCATTTCGATGTAGCTGTTAAGCTTTGCCGATTCCTCTTTCTTTGCAGTCTCTTTTTGCATCTCTTGTTGTTTTTTTTGTTCTGCCTGTTGTTTTTCGAATTCACTCTTTGTCATCACATCAACCACTTCTACATCATAGATCAACGTAGAAAAAGGTGGGACAAGTGCACCGCGTCCTGCTGCTCCGAATGCAATCTTGCTCGGGACAATAAACCTGGCTTGTCCACCTTCTTTCATGTATCCGACACCTTCATCAAAGCCGGGTGTATCAAATGGTTTTCCATAGTTCATCTGGATGGGCGCTCCCCGTTCTTTGGAAGAGAATACTCTCGTGCCATTTGCCAGCGACAGGTTGAAATTAATCATAACAACATAACCAGAATCAATCTTCTTTCCACTGCCAGGCTTTTTCTCCAGGAAGTAGAGACCTGATGGTAACGGTTCTTCTGTGATCTGGTGTGTTTCCAGATACTCTTTCAGTACCTCTGTCTCATTGGCTTGCAATGTTTCAAGTGGTTCAGCAGAATGAAGAGTAATATAAAACGTCAAGAGGGTATTGCTGTCGATGAATTCAGGACGAGAAGGCATCTTGAAGGTTTTGGTAAAAAGTGAATCGGCATTGATCAGGAACACCGCACTATCACCCGGCGTCAACATTCCGATCCCTTCATAGAGATCCCCTGGAAAATCTGACGGAGGTAACTGAAAACGGATAGATTGCCCCATTCCGCCGGTTTTGTTGTCAAACAACACCGAATCGCCTGCTGTCTTATATTTCATATCCAGGCTAACATAATCTCCTGTTTTGGCTTTCACTGTATCGTCACCAACCTGATATATCGTATAATATAAACCGGTTTCGCTTTTATCAAACCCCGAGAATTGCGATGAACAAGCCAGTGATGTTAACGCAATTATGATCACCAGGGTCAATGGGTTAATTGTTAATTTTTTCATAATCCAAATCATCTTTGTTTTAAGTTATTACTTGTTTTACTTCAATTATCTTAATTCATAAATCAAATATATTATTTTTCATAGCGATATCTCTTTTCGATGTCTCAAAGATTTCACTATTTATGAACATTGCTCAAAAGTCTATTTATTTGGTTTCAATTCAATGAGTTCCAGATCGTAAACGAGTGTAGCACCGGGAGGAATCTTCTGTTGATCTCCAAGTAATCCGTATGCGAGATATGAGGGAATGATAATTTTCGCTCTGTCCCCCTGTCTCAATAGCAAAACAGCCTCTTCCAGTCCGCTCTCCACACCTCCATATCCAATAATAAACTCTTTGGGGCCGAGAGAATCGGATGTGTAGATCAGCTGGCTGTTCAGGAGCCGTAATTCGTAATTCATCCGGGCAAGAAATCCCTCCCTTGATTTTACCCCATTTCCCTGCTGATAGATGAGATATCGCAAACCTGTTGGTGTTGTTTGCATCTTCCAACCATATCTCGAAAGAAAATCTTCGATCTCCTGATCCTCCGATTTGATCACTCCCTGGTTGTAGTGGATCAGTTTCTCATCTGTGATCCGGATATTTGATGTAGATTTTACCCGCTGTGGTGTATCCCTGCATGAAGAGAACAACAGAAGCAAAGCCATGAATCCCAGAAACAGTACTCCCGGTATGTATCGTTGCCATGCTCTCATGAATAGACCTTATTTAACGCCTCACGGTAAATGGGTAAGGTCTCCAGAAACATCTTTAGTGTCTCATCCATAGTTAGATAACTGGTAGCCCCAGCGGCATTTGGATGTCCCCCGCCATCAAAATGATCACGTGCCAGCTGCTCAACGGAAAAGTTACCTTTCGACCGGAATGAGATCCGGATGGAGTTATCTCTTTCTGAGAAGAGTGCAGCCAGGTTGATCCCTTCAATGGAGAGTGCATAGTTCACAACCCCTTCCATATCACCAATTTGATAATTAAATCGTTCGAGGTCAGCCGTAGTAAGGTAGATGTAAGCTGTATGAAATTCCTGCAATACCACAAGCTTCTCACTCAACGAATACCCCAGCAGACGCAAACGGTTCTCAGAAAAAGTATCATATACCAACCGGTGGATATGCTCCCCGTCAATGCCATGTTGAAACAAGCTGGCAATGACCAGGTAGGTTCTCTCATCGTTACAGGAGTAGCTGAATGATCCGGTATCCGTTACAATTCCGGTATAGATACTGGAAGCGATCGCCTGATCGATCAACTCAGTATCTCCGGCCGCTTCAATGAAATCAAATACCAGCTCTGCAGTAGAGGATGTATCCTCAATTGAGATCTTCAGGTCGTAATGATCCGCAGGATAAAGATGATGATCAAGCAATACCTTTTTCGCGTTGGATTTCATCACCGGATCCATTGCTTTTTTAAGACGGTTGAAATCGTTATAGTCGAGTGAAAAAATAACGTTGGCGTCAGCAATGGCCTTCAGGCACTTCTCCTCTTCCCGGGAAAAAATCAGGATTCGATCCTGACCATCCATCCATGCCAGAAAGGCCGGAAAAGGATCGGGGGACATGATAAATACGGTATGTCCTTTTTTCATCAGGTACCAGTATAAAGCCAGGGCTGATCCAATGGCATCTCCGTCAGGATTTGTATGTATTGTCAGCAAAATCGTTTGAGGCCGGGACAACAGCTCCCTGACCTGTTTGAAACCTGTTCTTTCCAAGTGTAAGAGATTTGGTAAATGAGATGCAAAATTAAGATAATTTAAATTATCTGTATTTTTGCCGAAAGCAAATGAATGATGACTGGAAAAAAAACCTTTACAATGATAAAACCTCTTGCTTTCAAGCAAGGGTATACAGGAAAAATCCTTGACCGGATCCTGGAAGAGGGATATCTGATCGTTGCCTTAAAAATGTATTTCCTGTGCAAAAGGGAAGCAAAAGCATTCTATGAAGTTCACAAAGAGCGACCCTTTTATGATGAACTGACCGATTATATGGCGTCCGGGCCCATCGTGGCAGCCATTCTGCAGAAAGATAATGCCGTATCCGACTACCGGAAGCTGATCGGAGCTACCAATCCGAAGGATGCTGCACCCGGAACAATCAGAGATCTATATGGAACCGATCTTTCCCGAAATGCTGTTCACGGCTCCGACAGCGATGAGAATGCCTTAATTGAGTGTCGATTCTTCTTTTCAGAGCTGGAAGAGATGACAGGTTAACTGTTTTCGCTATCTTTCTATACGCTGGATCAACACGGTTGAATATTCACCCGATTGTTCTGTGAATGTCAGCTTCAGGATATAGAGCCCCTGTCTCAGGCCTCTTAAAGCAGGAAGTTCGATGATATTTTCTCCTTCATTGCAACGAATATGATGCAGATGAGATACCCGTTTCCCCGTCATAGAGAAAAGTTCTGCCTGGACTGCCTGACTGATGGCAGACCAGAACTTCACTTTCACCACATCATCTCCTGAAAACGGATTGGGATAGACATGGAGAGAAGCGTTCGACTGCAGTGGATCTACCCCTGTCAGTCGTTCATATGCCTCAAACAGGTTGGGGATGCCATATCCCAGGTAGATATCCGGGTTGGTAAATTGAGAACCGGTCTCTTCAATAGCCATTTTGATTGATTCATTTGAATAGAAGGGAAATGCTTCCCAGAGGCATGCCGCTGAGCCTGCCATCACCGGTGAAGAGAAAGAGGTTCCATTGCCCCTGCCAATTGTTCCATCTGTTTTGGAAATTACAGTCAACTGGCCCATTGCAGCAACATTCGGCTTAACATAGGATCCATTCACAATCCCTTTGGAACTGAAAGAGGCATACTGTCCCAGGGAATCAACCGCAGCTATTGCCATCACATCCGTTCCATCAGAAGGAGCGCTTACACACTGCCAGTTAGGGTTATTCCCTTCATTGCCTGCACTGTTCACCACCAGGATCCCTTTGCTGAAAGCGATGTTGGCGCCCCGTGTCACCGGTGTGGTGTTCCCGGTCATGTCGGCACATGTATGGCTCTGGGCTGTGTCGTTAAAAACGGTATAACCCAGCGAGGAGTTGATGATGTCGGCGCCAACACTATCAGCAAATGCAGCGGCACTGACCCAGTTGTACTCTTCGACCAGGTACTCAGAGCCTGTATCTTCCGAACGTAAGAGCCAGTAGCTTGCACACGGGGCTGTTCCGATCAATTGGCCCGGGACGTTCCCTCCCATGATCGATAATACCTTCATTCCATGGCTATGTCCGATGAAAACACTGCTTCCCGGATCCACAAAGTCGTATGTGCCCAGGATCTGGTCGTTGGCCCATAAGCTATCAAATGCAGGCAACATGTCTACTTTCAAAAAACCTGCATCGAGAACTGCAATCACTTTACCGGCTCCCTTGAATCCCATCTCATGTAACTCATCCGTCCCAACCATGTGTACCTGAGTGTAAGACAACCCATAATGAGCAGAATCAAAAACTTTCAGAGGTATTTGCTGCCCGATATGAAATTTATCTCCTACCGGCTGTTCGTACACCTGCTTTCCTTTGTTCTTCACCACCTTATTTACAAACGGGAGCAGCTCAATGGCCGTAATATGATCAGGATTTGTTGTATAGATCGTAATGCCGTTAAACCATTTGACCTGATTGAGGATCTGAGGGCCAATCAGACTAACAGCCTCAACATAGGATGGATTTACCGGCAAATCGTTTATCACAATCGGAATGCCAGCTATCTCTCTCCGGGCTACTGCCCTTGGAGATAAAAACTCTAACGGCTCGTCGATAGAGAAAGGAGAGTTATCTTTATCCGTAAACTCAACGAAATATTTATCCGGAGCAATTTGTGCTGCAGCACTTAAAAACAGCAAAAAGATTGCTAGAATAGTGGTCGCTCTTTTCATTTTTTCAGATATATTTGTGTGCGTAAAAGTACTAAAAATCCGGTTATGTTCACCGAAAAGGACCTGAAACAGATCAGTGAGAAAGGAATTGAGATCTCCACCATCAACAGGCAGATCGATAATTTCATCCGGGGATTCCCATTTGTATGCCTTGCCAGACCTGTCACTAACGGAGATGGGATCTTCTCTTTCGGGAAGGATGATACAGAAAAATACATCCGCTATTTCAACAACCACATCGCTGCTTCGTCTGTGATCAAATTTGTTCCTGCTTCCGGAGCTGCCTCCAGGATGTTCAAGCATCTGTTTGAGTTTTCAGAGACCTTTACCGGCACACCCTCGCAACAAGAAACTTACCTGAAAGATGACAACTTCAACTCCGTACATTACCTCATCTCTCACCTGGCTGAGATCGCCTTTTTCAAAAAGCTGAACGAGATCCTGCATCTGCACAA
>JACNKI010000198.1 GCA_014382125.1 Bacteroidota bacterium
ACGAACCAGGGACTTATTTTCTTCCAATCAAAAGATAGATTCATATGGGGGATATACGGGGGATATGGATCAATTTTACACCCTCATCAAAACCGATTATTATTCAACAACCAGACTAGATGATTTGAATGTGAAAGAATCTGGTTATGTTGATTTTATATCTCTTCAATTAAAGGAACGGTTAAGGCCTGGAGAGCGTGTGAATTTCCGTTATATCCGGGGTGTACAGGACCAAAAAGAAAACCTGACTACATTGCAGGAACAGATGGCACATGTAAAAAAGATGTATCTCAGGCAGTTTTATGAAGACGACCTGATCCTTTTCTCCAGAATTCCCCGGATCAAATTCAACACCAGGGATGAGAAACTTGTTTACATAAGCGCATTTAACCTGGCTCGGGGCTGTATGTACCCTCCATCGGGGGAAACGACCCACAATTTCTATGTCTTCAGCCGAAATCCGCTCTGGGGATGGGGACATGGACATCAGGTGCTGCACGAATCGCTGAGCATGTTAGCTTACGTCTACATGGACCCAAAATCAGCTGAAGGATCACAGCGGGTCTACATGGAGCAACAGCGCGAAGATGGTTTGATCGCTTATCGTCACGGTCCCAGGGGATTACAGGATTATCCACATAAGAAGATGCCGACTACCTCTGCGCCTTTCTTCAATTGGATCAACTGGGAAATATTCCAGGTGAGTAAAGACAAAAAGTTTCTTGAAGATGCTTATAACTCAGGTACAGCATACATCAACTGGATCATTGGGAACCGTGATACAGACAAAGATAGCACATTCGAATGGGGACCCTATGGTCTGATCGAGAATGTAAGGGATTGGTACAACGCTGTGTTTCAGGTTTCTGCCGAACGATACCTCGATGTAGACAAGGAGGACATCTCAGACGACCTGGAATGCCTCGATTTGACCCTTATGGTGATCAAGGAGGAACGATCTCTGGGCAGGATGGCCAGGACACTGGGAAAGCAAAAAGAGTCCTCTGAGTGGTTTAAACGGGCAAATCACACAGCTAACCGTTTGAATGAGCGGATGTGGGATGACTCCACCGGGTTCTATTATTCCGTCAACCGGGATGACCACGGATGGTATTTCATGACCAGGGATCTCAGGCGACAGGAAATCATCGGATTTCTTTCTTTATGGGCCGAAGCTGCTCCGGAAGAGCGAGCGGAGCAACTGGTTATGAAACTTACAGATACCACCAAATTCTGGAGACGGTATGGAATTCCTACCCTGGCTGCCGATGATCCGTGGTATAGCCCGAATGTTGATTACTGCTGTAAATGGAACGGACCGGTGTGGCTGCTCTGGGATTACATGGTTTATGATGGATTGAAAAACTATGGCTACGATTCACTAGCTCATGAACTTGCCGGAAAAATGGTCGATTGCGTGGTTACACAGTTGAAGAAAAACCATAATTTCTGGGAATCATATAGTCCTGATAATGAAACACTAAACTCGCCCTCTAACTATATATGGGATGCCATCATGGCGAAGTTATTAATTGAAGAATACAGGGATTAAAAACTTGAAATTTGAAATTAGAAGTTGGGATCAGGAAAAAATAATTGTCTTTCTTCGAGTAACGAGTTGCGAGCATCGAGTACCGAATTACAAAACTATTTCAGAAATTTGCAAGTAAATTAAAATGAAATGAATTTGAACCGATTCTCTTTTTTTCTGACAGGACTTGCAGTAATCATCCTTGCATCCTGTGATCCGTCAACCAACCGCGCCGATCTGGAGAAGTTATTTTCGCCGGCCTCCCTCCCCTATGCGAAGCAAGGTAAGCAATACCAGGTATCCAGTACCGATTCCACAGGGCAGAACAACGACAGGATCACGATAGATCCTGATGCCACTACCACAATCTTGAATGTATCCGGTCCGGGAATCATTACAAGGATCTGGTTTACAGTTGATTCACGAGATCCGAATTTTCTCCGCAGGATTATCCTTAAGATGTATTGGGATGACGAAGAGGAGCCCTCGGTGAATGTCCCGCTGGGAGACTTTTTTGGCTGTGGATTTGAATATACTCATTACATCTCGCAGTACCTCGGAATGACCAGTGGCGGATATATCTGTTATTTTCCAATGCCTTTTGAGAAAGCTGCTAAGATCCAGGTTGTAAATGAAACCACACAGGAAGTGTATGCCTTTTACTACCAGATCAACTACATGAAGCTGGATGGATATCTCGACAGGAGTGTCGGTTATTTTCATGCTTACTGGAACAGAGATATACGTACAGATTACGACTCCAACTATACGATCTTAGAGGCATCTGGTCATGGGCATATCGTGGGTATGAATCTACAGATGCAATCATACGACGGTGGTTTCTCCTTCCTTGAGGGAAATGAGATGATCTATGTAGATGGGGAGAAGAAACCCTCGATTGTAGGAACCGGTACGGAAGACTATTTCTCCAGTGGATGGTATTTCAACCGGGGTGAGTTTGCCGGTCCCTTTCATGGGATGATCATGAAAGATGACAGCCTGGGACGTATCGCTGCCTACCGGCTTCATATCATGGATCCGATCCCATTCAGAAAGCATATCCTCCTTACGATTGAACACGGACACGGGAATCAGGAAGTGGCTGATTACAGTAGCACTGTTTATTGGTATCAACTGGAGGATCACCTACCTTTGCCTCCTCTTCCAAAAGCAGGAAAACGCGTTGTGTTACAACAGATTACGCCGAATGACCTGATCGAAGCAGAAGCACTTTCGATCTCACTTGATACCCTTCAGTCGGAGGTGATCGATGTTTCAGATCTGAGTCCGGACTGGAGTGGTGGAAAGCACATGATCATTCATGCCGACAGTGGAAGTGTAATTGCAATTGAGATGAAAGAAATGTTTGAGGAGGGCTATCAAATAGACCTCTATTACTCGACCGGACCTGATTTCGGAAATGTCGACATCTATTCTCAGGATGTAAAACTGGCCTCTTTCAGTGGATATTCTCCGATCCTGAAAGCGGGAGGCAAGGTTTCTCTGAAAAAGCTGTTGCCTGTTTATGGGAAACTCGACCTGGTTCTGAAAGTTACCGGAAAATCATCCTCTTCCACAGGGTATCTGATTGGCATTGATGGGATTGACATCATTCCGAAACGGAAATTTATCCCCGACTGGTATATTCTGGGTCCTTTTCCCAATCCACGCATCACAGAGACGCAGCGACTGGGTCTCGACTCCATATACCCACCAGAGCTCAATATCAACACCAAATTGAGATTTTCAGGAGCAAATGGGCAACTTATCCGCTGGAAATACGTAACAACACCTGAGAACGGATACGTTTCACTATGGGACAAGGTAGATCCCTACGAATTGGTGGTAACTTATGCGTTAACTTATATATTCTCGTTGCAGGAGAAGGATGTTTTATTGATGATAGGCAGCGACGACGGATCAAAAGTGTTCTTTAATAACAAGGAAGTTTACAGGTATCTGGGAGTCCGGATAGCGCAACCCGACCAGGCAGTTATCCCTGTCCATTTGCGGGTAGGATGGAACAAACTGTTACTGAAGATAGAGAACAACCTGGGTGGATATGCTTTTTACGGACGCATTCTCGATCCGGGTAACTCATTGTATTATAGTGCGAAACAAACCTATCCAACAAAATCATGGTTGGAAGAAAGACGACGATAATTCTCCTTTTAGTTGGGTTTAGTGTTGGATTACTTGCCCAGAAAAAGATTGAACAGGTATCAGAGGTGCCTGCTAACTTCTGCATCTCGGAGATGGAGTGGAAACTATATAGAATGATCAGTCAGTACAGGCATCAATATGACCTCCCTCCTATCCCCCTTTCAAAATCACTCTGTTACGTTGCCAATACACATGTGAAGGATCTGTTTTTCCACCACCCGGATGTCGAGCCATGTAATTTCCATTCCTGGTCGGATAAAGGGCCATGGGAACCTTCCTGTTATCCCGGTGATGAGGCAGAGGAAACCACCGTATGGAACAAGCCTGCAGAATTAACCGGATATCCCGGCAAGGGATTTGAGATCGTGTACTGGGAAAACAACGCTGTGGTTATTGACAGTGTGATCGCATTCTGGAAATCATTTGACTATTTCAACGGGTTCCTGATGAATACAGGTAAATGGGAGGGCAACGAGTGGAAAGCGATCGGGATCGGAATTTGCCAGAATTATGCAGCCGCCTGGTTTGGTGAGATTCCAGACACTTCAGGAGTTCCATATGTATGCGGACAAGAACCACCAAAACCAAAACCAAAACCGGATACTGTTTCCGCTCTAAAAACTGAAAAACCTGTTCCCCCCCCCATCTCCGGCACTTACTATATCATCGTAAAAAGCCAGCTCCCGAAAAAAGCGTCTGAAAAATTAGCCCGGCAGTTAATTGAAAAAGGCTATCCAAAGGCCTCGGTCCTTACACACGACAATAAAGTGCGGGTCTCAATTTTCCATACCACCAACCGGGAACGAGCCCTTCAAATGTTGCGTGAGACAAAAGTAACGTATCGTGATGCATGGTTATACAAACATTAATAGAAAAGGTCTTTTTGCAGGAGAGCATGTTCATGTTCGAGCAGCCATTTCTTACGCTGAAGTCCGCCTGCATATCCCACTAATTTCCCATCATTACCCAGCACCCGGTGACAGGGAATGATTACAGAAACTGGATTTTTTGCATCTGCCTGGCCAACAGCACGAAAAGCTTTTGGATCTCCGATCCGTTCAGCCAGTTCATGATAAGTGAGGGTTTTTCCATATGGGATTTTCTGCAACTCGTTCCACACTTTCATCTGAAATTCAGTTCCGAGAAGGTCGAGTTTAATGGAAAATATCTGCCTTTTCCCTTCAAAATACTCCTTCAGTTGCGTCATACATTCGCGCAAACAAAAAGGTGTAAACCATTTCCTGGTTTTATGATCAACGAAAGTTACGGATTGAATTCCCCGTTTGGTTCCT
>JACNKI010000217.1 GCA_014382125.1 Bacteroidota bacterium
ATTTATCCATTCCTTCTTCTGATTTTGCCGATAATTCGAAAAACTGCAGGTGATGGTTCACCCTCAATGCATATTCTTTTGCTTTCTCAATATTAAAATCAACATAGGGAAGAAGGTCGATCTTATTAATGATGCAAATATCCGAAGTATGAAACATGGTCGGATATTTGATAGGCTTATCGTCTCCTTCGGTTACACTTATGATTACTATCCGGTAAGTCTCCCCCAAATCGAATAATGACGGACAAACCAGATTGCCGACATTTTCGATTACAAGGATAGAATTATCTGCAACGTCAAGGTTTTTTATCGCTTTATTGATCATATCGGCATCCAGATGGCAACCGTTACCTGTGTTTATCTGAATTACAGGTGCTCCGGTAGCATGAATGCGGTTTGCATCGTTCATGGTTTGCTGGTCGCCTTCTATGACAAAAAACTGAAGTTCTTTTTTTAGATTTTGAATGGTTTTTTCGAGGAGTGTTGTTTTACCCGAACCGGGTGAACTGACCATATTCAATGTTGTAATGTTTTTTGCTTCAAGGTAACCCCTGTTTCTTTCTGCCAGTAAATTATTTGTGCTAAGAACATCCTGTTCAATTTGGATAACGTTGCCATGTGAATGGTCATGAGGATGATCATGGGGCTGGCCATGAGAATGATCATGCTGAACAGGTTCATTCTCCTCTTCGGGTTTATTGAAGGTCACAGGGTTGTTTGTCTGGCCGCAGCCGCAAGTATCACACATAGTTTGAACGTTTATTTTTCAGACGATTAATCAATTTTTATTGCTTTTACTCTAAGTTCTTTGCCCTGAATGATATCGTGATCAAAATGATTGCAATCAGGACAGGCAGTATAATAGTCTTTTATATCAAATTCGTGCTTACAGGCTTTGCACCTGGCTTTTGCTGGTATTCTGTTAATGACAAGATTTGCATGTTCAAGTAATTCACTTTTCTTCGTGTGTTGCATAGCAAAGTTCAACGCATCATAATCAACACCACTCAATTCGCCAACATCCATTTCTATTTCGTGAACGATCTCAGCATTGAGTTCCATAGCGTTTTCCTCAACGATATTCAAGACGTTCATGGTGATTGAAAATTCATGCATAACTAGTTCTCTCAGCAGATTCTTGGCAGTTGTTCATCTGCCAGCATATCAATAATTCGTTTCCCTCCTATTCCGGTTTTTAATACAGCTTTCCCATGATGGTTGTTAACCACTTCCCCGATAATGGCACTAGTTCTGCCAAATTCGTTTCGCCTCATTACGTCAACAATTCTATCAGCATCTTTAGCGGATGCAATCAGTATGATTTTTCCTTCATTTGCAATATAAAAGGGGTCGAATCCAAGCAATTCGCACATTCCACATACGTTTTCATTAACAGCGACTGTTGATTCATCAATCTCAATACCTATGTTTTTACTTTCCGTAAGTTCACATAATATTGTAGCAATACCTCCCCGGGTAGCATCTCTCATGAACTTTACCAGGCATTTTGTGTCTAAAATTTCTTTTATCATGTGGTTTAGAGAGGCACAATCGGTTTTGATCTCAGTTTTGAAATTTCCGAAATTACGCGCAGCCATAATAGACATTCCATGGTCACCGATCGAACCGTTTATAATTATTTTATCCCCGGCTTGAATCGTCTCTCCCGTACTTATCGATTTGTATTTATCATCAAGGATACCGATACCTGACGTATTAATGAACAACTTATCGCATTGGCCTTTGTTGACCACTTTCGTATCTCCGGTAACAATTAACACGCCTGCCTTTTTTGCTTCATGAGCCATTGAAGAAACGATTCGTTCGAGTTCTTTCAAGGAAAAACCCTCTTCGATGATAAAAGAAGCACTGATATACTGAGGAATTGCCCCTGAAACAGCTATGTCATTGATCGTTCCGCACACAGCCAGCTTACCTATGTTTCCGCCGGAAAAAAACAGGGGATCGACAACATAAGAGTCGGTAGTAAAAGCAATGGTTGACCTCTCCAAGGTCAGCAAAGCAGAATCTGTTTGAAGTTTTAAAATGGGATTATCAAAATAGGTAAAGAACAGCTCTTTAATGAGTTTGTGGGACAATTTGCCGCCACTGCCGTGTCCTAATAAGATATTATTTCCCATTATTTGTTAAATCGATAATACGCATTACAAGCGCCTTCGTGCGAAACCATGCACGCACCAACAGGGGTGGCAGATGTACAAACCGTCGCAAAAAGTTTGCACTGGCCGGGCGTTTTCAAACCTTTTAATATTTCACCACAGATACAGCCTTTTTCTTCAATCGTTTCTTCCACATCTACAGGTATCATTCTTTCAGCATCAAAATCATGGTATCTTTCATTTACTCCAAGTCCGCTGTTTTTAAGGATTCCAAATCCCCTCCACCAGTCATCCCGAAAGGAAAAAACTTCATTCATGATTTTCTGTGCTTTCACATTGCCTTCTGGCTTTACAACCCGTTTGTACTGTATTTCGACCTTGAATTTATTATCATAAACCTGTTTTACCAGCATATAAATAGATTGAAGAATGTCGACAGGTTCAAAGCCGGATACCACGCATCCTACTCCATATTTTTCAGGGATATCATCATAGATATGAGAACCTGTGATCGTACTCACATGGCCAGGTGCAATATATCCATTGATGGTCACTCCTTCGTCTATTAATGCAGCCAAAGCAGGAGGCATTATTTTGTGAGAACTGAATAGAAAGAAGTTTGTCACCTTCTCTTTTGCTGCGTTGATGATACCCGCTGCACTGCCAGGAGCAGTTGTTTCGAAACCAATACCCAGGAAAACAATCTTTTTTGAAGGATTATCTTTGGCTATCTGAAGTGCCTCAAGAATTGAATAAACAATTCGGATATCAGCCCCATTGCTTTTTTCTTCATTTAATGAGGATGTAGAACCCGGGACCCTGATCAGATCGCCATAGGTTGTGATTATAACATCATTCAAACGGCTGTATGCGACAGCCTGGTCAATAAATTTTTTGCTGGTCACACAAACAGGACAACCTGGCCCTGATAAGAGTTTGATTTTTTCAGGCAATAAAGATGGGATTCCGAATTTTTGAATAGCCCATGTATGACCACCACAGACTTCCATAAAAAACATCTCTTTGGAGGTAAGAGATGAAATTTTTTCAATCAACCGGTTGGCTAGTTCCTTGTTGCGGTATTCATCAATATATTGCATTTGAAAGTAATACTATTATCAGTTATCTTTCCTTTTTTAGCAGAAAAGAAAAAGTAGTTCCTATACCGATGTTGCTTTTAACCCAGATTTTACCTCCATGACTTTCAACAATCTCTTTTGAAATAGTAAGCCCTAAACCCGTACCATCTTTAATCTGGGTTTTAACATTTGATGCTCTGTAAAATTCATTGAATATCAGATCTATTTCATTTTCAGGAATACCTATGCCCTTGTCGGTTACTTCAATCAGAACTTTATCCTGCTTATCTTCAGCAGATAATGTAACATTCTTGCCCGGAGGGGAGTATTTGATGGCATTCAGAATAAGGTTGATAATAACTTCTTCAATAGAGGACTGTTCCCCGAATATTTTACTTATTGACGGATCAATTTTTTGAACTATAATGATATCTTTATTCCGTGCATTTTCTTCCGCTATTTTGAGTACTTCTTCGATAGAATGATTAAGGTCAAAATATTTTTTATCGTATTTCTGCTGGAGCTTTATTTTTGTGATATTCAGAAGGTCTGAGATGAACTGATTTAGTATTTCTATCCTTACGTGGGCACGGTTGACAAATTCCTCCTGCTGCTGATTTAACGGACCTGTTATTTTTTCATGTAAAACGTTTATACAACTTTGTATTGCAGTGATGTGCCCTTTAATATCATGGGTGATACGGACTACATACTCATTCTTGATCTTATCTTTTTGCCTTAATTTATGGTTAACGTTCAGATATGCAATTTCATGTTTCGTTGATTCCCTGATAACAGTTCTGATAATATATACAATAAAATAGGATGTAATAACAAAGATAACCCCGGTACAGATTATATAGGTTAAGTTACTGTACATGTTGGTAATAATAAAACCTTCGAGCGGATAATGTGGTATGATGCCTGTATATTCCAAAAATGTCATAGATCCTACAAGCAGTAAAGCAAATGTTGTTTGAAGAATACTCTCTTTAGTTGAGAGGATATAACTACCTATTATCATATGAAAAATGTAGAAAATGATGCCTGGATTTTCGACACCACCAGAAAAATGCAGAAGAACTGTCAATGCAATCAGATCAGTTGATATCTGGAAATTAATCATTCTGTTAACGACCTTCAGCGATCTCCTGATATGCGATCTCTTAAGATGTCTAAGGTAAAAGAATGATAAAGAATTATAGATGATTAAGAACAGAACAACACTATTTATCGGTAGCCCCCAGATTGTAATATGAAGAATATATTTTGCTATTGAGTAAGCAACAACAATGCCAATAATATAATACCAACGTAAGCGAATAAGCCAAAATGCAAGCCTGATTTGTCTGAGGTTAGTCGGTTGCAATTCGAGGTTATTCGTGAGCTTATTCTGATCTTCTACTGGTTCATTTTGTAACATATACAAAACAGCGTGTAAATAATGATGAAAAATCCCTTCCCGTGAAGGTCAATTCCGTTTATGAATTGCAAGGTTATGGCATTAACTCTTCAACAGTTTTAAGTAGTCCTTTATGATTTCCAGACTTGTCCATAAATCTTGTTTTGGGTAAATGGTCAACATCTTCAATTGCAGAGCGCATATTAACGCCCAACGCAATAGCCATGTTCGAATTCATGATAATTGGAATTTTCATCTTGGAAGGATCCGATTTAAGTTCATTCAGGAAATTATACCCTTCAAGTTTGGTATCCATAATAATATCCAGAATAATTAAATCGGGATGAAAACTTTCAAGAACTTCTAAACCAA
>JACNKI010000126.1:0-10277 GCA_014382125.1 Bacteroidota bacterium
CAGTTACTCCCAATACATGGGCGGACCATGGCTCCCGGCTTCGGGCAATTTCATGTTACGTGCAATCGTATGGGGCCAGGGCGGACCGCTGATGCTGGATGCTCTTCCCAACAATACACCTATCACAGCCTCGGAAATTGATGGCGCTATTTACAACCACCAGCCGGAGACGGTTACAGGTGTTGAAGGCCAGGGATGGTTTTCGAATTTTGAATGGTCTACATTCAATCCGAGCAATACCCCACTTCCTTATATCAGTGGCAGCAGTCCTAATCAGGAAACCGTTGATGTAGCTGATGGAGGTACTAATGTCGACTTTGTCGGTTCATCGATTCCATTGAGCACATCAGAAGCTGTACTGTACGACAATGGCCCGCTGGTGAACAGCCCGGGTACAGGTGCAGGTGGCGCTGATGAGAGTGTCATTGAGGCTCCGCTTAATCTTTATGGGTTTGGCTTCCAGAATACAGCTCCCAACGTTATGGCCGATGACTTTACCGTGACAGGAGCCGGATGGAATATAACCTCACTGGAGTTCTTCGGATATCAATCCTATTCTCCAGGTACGACCTCTACCATTACCGGGATCTTTGTCCAGATTTGGGATGGAGAGCCAGGCGCTGGAGGTTCCGTAATCTGGGGTGACTGGACAACCAACTTGCTTGCCAGTACCACCTGGTCGAACATCTATCGCAACAATGATGGTCCCGGCGGTAATGTCAACCGTCCGGTTATGCAGATCGTTGCTTCGACACCAGGATTATCTCTTACTCCAGGTACATACTGGGTAGACTTTTCAGCTACCGGATCGTTGAGTTCAGGTCCATGGGCACCACCTATTACCATCAGTGGACAGCCTACAACGGGCAACGCCCTTCAGTATACAAACAGTAGCGGTACATGGAGTCCTGCCATGAGTGGCACCACCTATGCTCAGGGAATGCCTTTCATTGTGAACGGTATTCAGATGAGCCCTCCAGGTGATATCGATTACCAGGTATGGCGCCTGCTGCAAGGTGATGAATTGAATCCAGGAACATGGACTTCGATTGGCACAACCGCTAATACATACATTACCGATAACAGCTGGCCGTCACTTCCATGCAATCCTTACCGCTGGGCAGTGAAAGCTATCTATCCGGGTAACCGCGTTAGTACTGCAGCCTTCTCAAACGGTTTAGGCAAATGCTGGACAGCTGAGGTTACAGTAAATGTACATCTCTCTTGCGATTCCAGTCAAGTTGAAGGAACAGTGGTCCAATTGGAGAATCTCGATTACGACTCTACCTATTCCGCTACACTTCCAGCTTCCGGAACCGCAACGTTCGATAACGTTTATCTGGGGAATTATGAGCTGACTGTTACACAAAATGGATACGAAACGCATACGTCTAATCACCTTATCATGTCTGATGTTGTGATTGATGTGAACTTGCTGCAGCTTCGTATTCCTCCAACAGATATGTTCGTCGATGACAAAAGCCTGTTTTCCACCTGGAGACCTCCTAGTCCCTTAGTAACGGTCTTTGATGAGAATTTCTCTGGAGGCTTTACACCAAATGGATGGACAGCACAAGCAAACTGGTCCGTTAATAGTTCCTTTGGGAATCCTGCTCCATCGGCACAATTCTCATGGGCTCCCACACAAACTAATTATGAGTTAGCATTGACAAGTGAAGTTTTCACTGGACCGGGAGCGCCTGACTTCAACCTGAGTTACGACATTAACCTGAATAATTTCTCAGCGTCAGGAGCAGAACATATGACCGTGCAAATCAACGGTGGTAGCGGTTGGGTTACCCTGGCAGACTGGGCTAACACGGCCAACATTCCATGGACTACCGATGTGGTTAATATCGGAGCTTACACCAACGCAACATTCCAGATCCGGTTCTTGGCAAATGGTGCGGATAGTTGGGACATCAACTACTGGTATGTCGATAATGTACAACTCATTGCAGTAGTACCGGATCCAACAGATTGTGTCCTTGCCTATAACGTATACCTCGATAATGCTCTCAGTGGGGTTACTCCGGATACATTCTATCTTATTCCCGGAACCCATGTAAACTATGGCCAAGACTATGAGGCATGCGTGAAAGCGGTTTACGGAAGCGGATATTCTGATGGATCTTGTTATGACTTTACATCCGGATTCCTATGGCCTCCACTTAACCTGCAAGTAGAAGCTGTTGAGTGTGCCGCTTACCTGACATGGGAACAGCCTCAAATTGGAGTCCGCGTAGATATTCCAACATTCCAGGGTGAAATTGAAAAGAGTAGTATTCTTCCAAGTGCGGGACCCGCACCTATCGACGCTTCAGATATCAAACTGACACAGAACAGTGATCCGAATCCCGATTCAAGAGGTTCTATTGCCTTTGGATTTGAAGCAATCAATGATATTTTTATTGATTTTGATGTGGATGACTTGCCAGCATTTATTACCATTGGACCAACCGCCACTCCGAACTTCGTTGGCGGATTAGCTTTCCCGATGAATGAAACAGCATTTGCCTATGGCGTTGTTTATGGCTCCACAAACCTCTACTCGTGTGAACGTGCAACGGGAATCTCAACCCTCGTTGGCAACTATGGTGGGGCTGGCTTTAATGACTTCACCATAGATCCGACTACAGGTACCTATTATGGAACCGACGGATCGAATCTTTGGAGTGTTGATCCAAGTGGTCCGAGTTCAATTAATATCGGACCTCACGGCGGCGCTGCTAACTTGATGATTGGTCTTGCTTGTGATGCCAATGGAGACCTGTGGGCATATGATATCGGAAACGATCAATTCTATTCTATTGATAAAACAACAGGCTTAGCCACTACAATCGGATCCATTGGTTTCAATGCCAACTATGCTCAGAGTATGTTTTACGATCCGGGCACAAGCACCATTACAATGGCTGCCTTTAACCTTAGTAATTTCAATGCAGAAATCAGAGCGGTTGATGTTACTACAGGTAATACCACGCTCCTGAGTTCATTGTATTATCATGAGATCACCGGATCCGCACTTCCTATTATAGGTGGTGGTGGAGCTCCTCCGGGACTGCTTGGATACAATGTATACCGTGATGGCAATTTCATAGCTCTGGTTACAGACGGGGATACAACATGGTATTACGACTTTGATGTTGATCCTGGCACACACCAGTATGGTGTAACTGCATACTATGATTTGACGCCTTACGGCTTCCCGGGAGAGTTCGATGAGTCACTTATAGAAGGCCCTGTTGAGCACGTAGTTATTTGTGGTCGCGACCTTCCATTCTGTGAGACCTGGGATCAAGCCAGTTTTGCTTACAATGATTGGACGTTTGCACCTGATCAAGGCAACTGGGAAATCACTACAGCCGTGGGATTACCTGCTCCGGCAGCTGACTTTAACTGGGTACCGATTCTTATAGACTATGAGTACTCACTGGAGAGCCCGATTCTGAATGCAGGTCCGTGGAACTGTGCTTCTGTTTGGTTAGACTTTGACTGGAAGCTGGTTGATCGGCATGCTACTGGCGTCGAAATGCTGATAGTTGAAGTTTACTGGAGCGGTATGTGGCACGAAGTACTTGAAGTGGCCAACAACGGTTCTGTTGACTGGACCTATGAGCACATCGACATCACGGATGTCGGGGGCAAAGCCCTTAAAGTACGCTTTACCGCTTATGGCGAAAACAGCGAAGACATCCTTCACTGGTATGTAGACAACATCTGCGTATACGGCATATGTAATCCTCCTTTGGATCTGACTTTAGTTGATGTATCTGCGTTCGACGTTTACCTCGAATGGACCGCTCCTACTTGTACCAGTGGCGGTGGCGGAGTTGTCATGGACTTCATCTTTGACGATGGATCAGCTGAGAATGGCTGGGCAATCAATCCGGGCTTCCTGGCTTGGCTAGGAAATGAGTTCCCGATCGATCCCAGTTTCAGCGGTGTGATTACCTCCGTAGACGTATGGTTTGGTTTTGGTTCCGGAGCTTCTCCAGGACTTACCATTGATTTCTTCGATGGTGCCCAGACCCTGGTTGGTTCTTCACCTACCTTTACATCACCTCATGAAGATTGGCTGAATATCCCGATCAATAATGTTCCTTTCTCCGGATTGTTCTATGCAATGGTGAAATGGGATATGGTAGGAGGAAATAACTACCTTGGATACGACGAAAACGGTCCATTTGCATCTCAAGACCTTGAGTGGTATACTGACGGTACTGTCTGGGATAAACTTACCGTTTTAGCTGGTGCACCTCCGGGAGTATTCCTGATTCGTGCTACAGCTTTAGTAGGTGGAGACCAGGTGGAGGTTCTTTTAATTCCTGGCTCAGAGCCAATTGCCATGAATAATACAATACCTGACGGTATTCTCATACAAAGTGGCGAATCTTTCGATACGAAGAACTACCAGACAATGGGTATAATTCGTGGCGAAGCTGATACTGCTCAGCTTATGGGCTACAATGTCTATCGTGCATTTGAAGCCGATCCTTTTGAGGTGGTTGGTACTACTACCGACACCACATACCATGACGTACTGGATCCTACAACACCAGTAGGCAGCACGTTCTACTACTATGTAACAACTACTTACAACGATTCGGAAACAAGTGCGTTCCTGTGTGAATCACCCGGTTCGGATACGCTTACTGTCGAATGGCCGGCTGTTGGCATAGATGATCTTGGTGCCGGTTCGATCACCGTGTTCCCGAGTCCGGCAACGGATATTGTAACTATTAAGAGTAGCTATACGATCAACGAGATCGAAATAATGAGCTTCCTTGGCCAGCAAGTATACACCCAGCGTGGTGTAGATGCACGGGCAACGAAGGTTAACGTTTCGAATCTGAGAGCAGGCGTTTACTTTGTGAAGGTAACCACCTCCCAGGGTATTCGTGCTGTGAAGATTACCGTTACTCACTAACAACCGAACAGATGCGATTCATCGCATCTCATAAGGATACAAAAGAGGCCCGATTATCGGGCCTCTTTTTTTTTTATTTTTGCAATTTAATTGGATTGATATCGTTTTACGTCTAAAGAATAATAAGATATGAAGATACAACGACTAACACAAGGACTTGTCTTTGCATTACTTCTTTCCTTAACAGCTTGTACACCTGCAAAATTCAATACCTATATCATTGGCAGATGGCAACCGCAAAAGATTGGCAACCATGATATTTATCCATCCACTCTGGCGGAAGACACTGAATCGAAGCCCAGTTCCTCTCCGGATAATCAGGCGCTGGATTTGCTCAAGCAATCAATCTATGATGCTGGAAAGAAGCAGAAAGGGACGACGATAACTGATATCAAGGCACAGTTCAAAAAGGCCAATAAAGAAAGCCTGACGACATATATCTTTACTTCACCCGGAAAAGGAACCTTGGTAATCCCTGGTGGCGAATCAATGGAAATGACCTGGCGGTTTAAAAAAGGGGGAAAACTACTGGTAATAAATGGTCCGGGAACCTCTTATCGGGTTAAACTTGCTATCGAAACCCTTACCATGACAACAATGCTGATTAGGAACAAATCCAGTCTTCTCAAAGGAATAACGGTGACCTATATTAAGCAGTAGATTTTTTCAGAATCACTTTTACCCTCAGATTCTTTATCATTGGGAGAGGCTGCATGAGCAGCCGGATGCTAACTTTCACGATGAATAATCTCCTTCGACAGCTTTCGTAAACTACGCTTCCGGGACTCTTTTATTCGTACCTGATCAAGATAAAATATTGCTTCCTTCAGGTACTCTTCGATAATTTCACGGGTGTGGGTGTCGATCTTCAAAGATCGGTAAATCTCCTGAATCCTGGAGACTTTCTCATCTGAATCTACTTCATTACCATGAATGAGTCTGTTCAGTTCATCCAGGGTGTCGCCTCCGGCCAGTTCAAAAGCTTTCAGGTGGAGAAATGTTTTCTTATTGGTAACAATATCCCCGCCGATCTCTTTGCCGAACTTGGAAGTTTCACCGAAAGCATCCAACAGGTCATCCTGCAGTTGAAAAGCCATTCCGAGGTTCTCCCCGAATTTATAAATATGTTCGGCATCAACCGGATCAGCAGAAGCCATGATAGCGCCTACTTTGACACAGCAGGCAATCAACACAGCCGTCTTCAGCCGTATCATCATGTAATAATCTTCCAGGGTAACCACCGGCTTTGTTTCAAATTCCATGTCGTATTGCTGTCCTTCACACACCTTGCGTGCAGTATCATTGAAGGTAGCCAGAACGTCCGGCAATTTCTCAGAAGTTACACGGCAAACATATTCATAAGCCATCACAAACATCGTGTCTCCGGAGAGAATGGCAACATTGGTATCCCACTTCTTATATACTGTTGGAAAACCACGGCGAAGCGGCGCTGCATCCATGATATCATCATGAAGAAGCGTGAAGTTATGAAAGATCTCAACCCCCACGGCAGGAGGCATAGCTTCATCAGGGTTGCCGCCAAACATCTCACACGACAGCAATACAAGTAACGGACGTAACCGCTTCCCTCCCTGCGACAGGGTGTATTCAATGGGATCATACAGCTCCTGAGGGACACCAAGAAACTTCCCTTTCGGAAACGCTTCCTGAATCTCATTCATAAGCTTTTCAACAGAGCGCATGGTGATCTATTAAGGTAATGAACCGTTCAGCTTCATGAGATATTCTCCATATCCGCTTTTGACCAATGGTTGTGCGATCTCATGAAGCTGGTCACGGGTAATGAAATTCATGCGGAAGGCGACCTCTTCAATACAGCCGATCTTCAACCCCTGGCGGTTTTGAACTACCTCTACGAATTGTGCAGCCTGCAGAAGTGATTCAAACGTTCCGGTGTCGAGCCACGCAATGCCACGTCCTAACACACCCACTTTCAGGTTCCTCCGTTCGAGATAAGCCTGGTTGATATCCGTAATCTCATACTCTCCCCGGGCGCTGGGTGCAATATTTTTAGCGACTTCAACTACCGTATTGTCGTAGAAATAGAGTCCGGGAACAGCATAGTTGGATTTGGGCTGTTCAGGTTTCTCTTCAATAGAAATAGCGTTGAAATTCTTATCAAACTCAACAACTCCGTATCGTTCCGGATCGTGAACATGGTAAGCAAAAACGACTCCTCCATCCGGATCGTTGTTAGCTTGCATAAGCGGATACAAACCGTTTCCGAAGAAGATGTTATCCCCAAGGATCAGAGCTACTTTCTCTTTTCCGATAAACTCTTCTCCGATCACAAATGCTTGTGCCAGCCCGTTGGGAATGGCTTGTTCAGCATAGGAAAAGCTACATCCCAGCAGTTGTCCGTCGCCAAGCAGTCTCTTAAAATGAGGGAGATCGTATGGTGTTGAGATGATCAATATCTCCCTGATCCCTGCCATCATTAAGACCGACAACGGGTAGTATATCATTGGTTTGTCGTAAATGGGCATAAGTTGTTTGCTTACGGCAAGCGTAAGGGGATGAAGACGTGTTCCGGCTCCTCCTGCAAGAATGATACCTTTCATCTGGATTAATTTTGGATAAAGATAAATATTTTATTCGGGTTTAGTCTCCTCTTCAAGAGTTATCTCCAGGTCATCGATCTTGGCATCTTCCCCCTCTTCATCGAGGATATGCAGCATCGGTTTTTCAAAGGATTTAGTAGTACTCCATTTATCAAGCGTGAGGATCAGAGAAGGGAGAACGAAGAGGTTAAGCAATCCGGCTATCATTAAGGTGAATGAGATGAGGATTCCGAGTGCCTGGGTGCCTCCGAATTCAGAAAGCACAAAGATCCCGAAACCGAAGAAGAGAATGGTCGAAGAGTAGATCAT
The DNA here is from genome assembly GCA_014382125.1 of Bacteroidota bacterium. Classification (GTDB taxonomy): domain Bacteria; phylum Bacteroidota; class Bacteroidia; order Bacteroidales; family FEN-979; genus QYOJ01. The sequence goes on from JACNKI010000126.1 coordinate 7,822, forward strand.
GCTGTATCCGGTCTCCTGCAGGGCGGAGATGACTGAGTAAGGAATGTTCCGGTTGGAGTGCTTCAGCTGGAGCCGGTACCGCGAGAGGAACTGGATAGAGTTATCTACGGAGATTCCCAGGGCAATACTGAAAATCAGAATGGTAGATGGCTTTATTGGGATCCCCAGAAAGCCCATCAAAGCGCCGGTCATCAGCTGTGGTATCAGATTGGGAATCAAAGAGATAATGATCATTCTCCAGGAAGTGAAAAGAAAAGCAAGCAGGATAGCGATCCCAATAATAGCGATGATAATACTTTCAAAGAGGTTGCGGATCAGAAAATTGGTTCCCTTCATAAAGACAATACTGGTTCCGGTAATAGAGACATCGTACCGGTTTGGATCAAAGATGGTGTCGATAGTGGATCGAACTTTTTTCTGGATCCTTTTTATCTCTTTGGTGCCCAGATTAGCCATCTGCACACTGATCCGGGTGATCTGGAAATTGGTGTCAATAAAATTGCTGATGATGGTTCGCTTCTTCGACTTCAACTCAGGGATATAGCTTCCCATGAATGTGATCTCATTGGAGCTTGGAAGATCGTAGAAATTGGGATCTCCACCGTAGAAAGATTGTTTGGCCGACTTGATAACTTCTACAATAGATAACGGTTTTGCCAGTTCAGGATGAGCTTTGAGAGAGTCCTGCAACCGGTCGATCCGGTTGAGTGCAGATAGTGTCAGGACTCCTTTCTTGCGTTTTGTGTCAATCGTAATCTCCAGGGGCATGATCCCTTTGAAATTCTTCTCAAAGAACATCAGGTCGGTGTAGAGCTTGTTCCTGTGCGGAATGTCATCAACAATCCGGCCACTGGTGGTTAGCCGTGAAGCTCCGATGATTCCGACAATGATCATGACTCCCAGGATGATATAAATAACATTTCGATACCCTGTCACCCACACCACAGCTTTGTTGATGATCGCCCGGGCAATACTCTCTTCCTGATGTTTGACATCCTTCAGACGAGGAGGAGGAAGGTAACTGTAAAAAATCGGCACCAATGACAGGGAGAGCAGATATACCACCATGATGTTGATGGCTGCAATGACGCCGAACTCCACAAGCAGATTATTTTGTGTGATGGTGAACGCAGCGAATCCGATAGCAGTGGAAGCATTTGTCAGCAGGTTGGCATTCCCCACTCGCTGGATAACCCTCGATAACGCTTTTATTTTGTTCTGATGAAGACGGTATTCGTAGTGATACTTATTAAGAAGAAAGATGCAGTTTTCCACGCCGATCACGATCAGAAGAGGAGGAATGATAGCGGTGAGCATCGTGATCTTATACCCAAACAGGCTCATCATCCCCAATGCCCAGATCACACTGATCACGACGATGATCATTGGATAAAGGACGGCTTTAAAGGACCGGAAAAAGATAAATAAAAAGAGAGCAGCTATTGAAAGAGATAACAGGACAAACAGTTTCATCTCATCTTCCAGCATTTTGGAAGTCACTGTACGGATGAATGGAAGTCCGGAGTAATGAATCTCAGTATTGTATTTCTCCCCAAACTGATTGGTCACCTCCCTGATCTCGCTGATCAACCCGATACGTTTTTTGGTATTCAGCAACCTGTTATCCAGTGTGACTGCAATAAGGGTCACGCCGGTCTCTTTGTTCAGGACCAGCCCTTCATAAAACGGAAGGGAGTAGATCAGGTTCTTCAGGGAGTCTATCTGAGCTTGAGAAGCAGGTTTCCTGGGCATAAGCGGCACAAACTCAAACTTTTTCAGGGAGTCGTTCTTGACCAGATTATAGAGGCGTGTGATCGAGACAACCTCTTCCACGCCGGCGATTCGTTTGATCTTTTCCGATAGGTCGTACCAGTCGGAAAACTCACTCATCTGAAACAGATTTGTGTCCTGAATGCCGATAAACAGGACACTTCCATCCTCGCCGAACTGCTTCTTGAAATTCTCATAAATGATATAGGTCGTGTCGCTGGCCGGCAAGATCCGGGTCATCTCATAAGAGAGCTTCACTTCCCGGCCCATGAACGACATATAAGCCGTAACGGCAAAGATTACGATCAGGATTTGAAGGCGGTTCCGAAGGATTAGCCTAACTAGAAATGTCCACACAAAGCTTCCGTTTGAGGCGCCAAATTTAAGATTTTATCCGGGAATATCGAAGAAAACAACCATTAATCACCCTGAAGTCTTAATTTTGTGATTGGGATGGAAAAACCAGGAGATACGATCCTGCTTATTGATCAGGTGCATCCGTTAATTCAAAAGGAATTGACCGGTCATGGCTTTGGCTGTGAGCAGTTTTCAGGAGAGAGCAGGGAGGATCTGATGGCGATTATCGGCAGCTATTTCGGGGTGATCATCCGGAGCCGGTTCAATCTCGATCGCGAGATCCTGGAGAAAGCGGAGAAGTTGAAATTCATTGGCCGGATTGGATCAGG
>JACNKI010000126.1:11160-25458 GCA_014382125.1 Bacteroidota bacterium
GATGAAACAGAAAACCAAGCTTTTCAAGGGGAAAACATTAGCAATACTATCCGGTGGTGGCGATACGCCGGCGATCAACTCAAGCATCGAAGCGATTCGTAACAGGGCATCGCTATTGGGCTTCAACGTATATGGAATTCGGAAGGGATGGAAGGGAATGTTGGGTGATGGGGATGTAGTGGACTTGACGAATCAACCATATGATGGCTGGTATGGCGGGACAGCCTTACGGTCGAGCCGAACGAATCCTTTTCCCTCAAAGAAAAATCCGGAAAGCCGGGTGCCTCAGGTGTTACGGAATCTTGAAAGATACAAGATTGATGTGCTTGTAACCATTGGAGGGGACGACACAAACGGAGCTGCAAAAAGGTTATACGAAACGGAAGGCATTCCTGTAATTGGTTTTCCGAAGACCATCGACAACGATCTCCGCACGCGAACCATGCATCATTACAAGGGTAAGGAGATCGAAGCAGTGCTTTGTCCGGGTTTCCCTTCTGCCGCCAAAGCTGTCGCTGAATTTGCAGCTAAACTCAAAACAACTGCAGAGTCGCACTCCCGTATCATCGTGATGGAGGTAATGGGTCGGGATGCAGGCTGGCTGACAGGTTCCGCTATCTTCGGAGGAGCCGGCCCGGTTGCGCTGATACCTGAAGTTGAGATCACCAAAGAGCGGAAAGAATCATTCTTTGAATTGGTCAAAGAGAGTTATCTGAGTTCACCGAAGAGGTGTCTCATCATCCCTGTTTCTGAGGGCGTAAGATGGTTTGACGACAAATCCGAAAAGTTAGATGTGGTTTATGCAAGTTCGGAAGTGGATGAATACGGCCATCCCCGGTTTGGTGGGATCAGCGGGGTTATCGCTTCCGGGATATCCAAGAGGCTGGGGATCGAAGCCCGCGCACAGATTACAGGCTACTATGCCCGGTCGGGGCCGTGTCGATTGTATGACAGAAGATTGACCCAAACCCTTGCCGATAAAGTGGCGGATCTGTTGATCCGTGAAGAGTTTGGTATGATGCCTGTGATGAAGAATCTCGTTCCTTTTGTGGAACTTGAAGAATTCAACACATCTGCAATCGACATGGGGAAAGTAGGGAATAAACCACTATCTGAAGATTATTTTAATGCCGGCACATTTTCATTTACCGATGCATACTGGAATTTCCTGGAGATTGTGATGGAGAAACCTGAATTTGATGATTTTCTATATGACTTTCCTGTTGTAATACCGGAATAATACTGACCCCCGACAGGTTCTATAAAAAGAAAGAATTTTTATTTATTTAAGAGAAATTATTGGGGTGGGTGCTGCAATACGAAATGAATTGTATTTCTTGATTTTTGCTCCAACAGGATATTCCGGCCTGAAGTAATCCGCTGAACCGCCTCATCAGTATAATGCCTGATGGTGTATAATTCAAGTCCATCGTTATATCGGACTTCAAACGTTTTCTGTAGCTCCCTGATCAATGGCTTGATCTTAACAGGATCATTATCAACACATATGGAGAAGCTGATTGCCGAGTTTTGTGTAACATTTGCTTTTACATGCAGGCTGGCCAGGATCGTAAAAATATGACTCAGGTTCTCTTCCACAATAAATGAAAAGTCACGTGGCGAGATCGAGATCAAAACCTGATTCTCCTTCCGGATAAAAATGGGTGTGCTGATTTTCCACTCCTGCATATTTTTAACCAGTGTTCCCTCCTCCTCCGGATGGTGAAAACTCCTTACATCCAGTGTAATGTTCGCATTCTCCAGCGGCTTGATGGTTTTGGGATGAAAGATCTTGGCTCCATAGTAAGCGAGTTCAATCGCTTCCAGAAACGAAAGTGTGTCCAGTTTTTCCGGATCATCGAACCATATTGGATCTGCATTCAGTACACCGGGAACATCTTTCCAAACAGTCACTTTTTTCACACGCATACAATATCCGATTACGGCAGCTGTAAAATCAGATCCCTCTCTCCCCAGGGTAGTAGGTTTCCCTTCCGGAGATCTGCCGATAAAACCTTGTGTCAGGCCTATGCTCCCTCTCTTCTCCTGGAAAAAAGTAAAGAGCTGTTTTTGAATGGCCAGCTGTGTCTTTTTCCAATCAATACGGGCATCACGGAAGGAATTGTCGGTATGAAGAATGGAGGTGGCATCAAACAACCTGATCTCTAATCCCTCCAAAACGAGATAGTGATAGAGAATGGTTGTGGAGAAGATCTCTCCAAAGCTGACAACCCGGTCATATGTCTCATCATAACCTGTTACTCGATCCTGCCGGAGAATCCTATGCAACGCTTCAAAATGACTCTCTATTTCTGTAAAAACAGGATGTGTTTTATCCCCGAAAAGTTCGTGTACGATATCCAGATGATACGCTTTTACCTGATTATACTCCTCAACCATCGAAACAGCATCTTTCTCCATGTAATGATGGAGCATCCGTTCCATGGCGTTGGTGGTCTTTCCCAATGCGGAGAGGATCAGCATCATCGATTTTCCGGGGAACAGATCCAGAATCTGTGCAACTTTCCGAATCCCATCTGCCGAATTAACAGAGGCACCTCCGAATTTAAAGACTTCTACATTCATGGTGTTACAAACCTACGTGAAAAATATTATTTTCGCAACCCTCTCTTTTTGTACCTTTGCATTCCTTCCTTAGCACGATCGTGAAAGCCAGCGAAATAGCATCTCTTTTCATCAACGACTCCCGAAATCAGAATCTTGCCGGGAGCCTGAAGGAAGGTCGTGCCCGGCGGATCTCTTTGAGAGGACTGACAGGCTCATCGAAAGCGTTTGTGGCAGCTGTGCAATACCGGCTTGCTCCGGCTCTCCATGTTGTGGTTCTGCCTGATAAAGAGCGAGCTGCCTATTTTCTGAATGACCTGGAGCAGATCTTTGCAGAGCGGGATGCCAAACCGGCAGAAAAACGAATTCTCTTCTTCCCCTCCTCCTATAAACGCGGTTATTCCTCCGGGATTGCAGATAACCAGGGATTGCTGTTGCGTACGGAAGTAATGAACCGGCTGCACCAGGGAGAAAGTGAGTTTATGGTAGTAACCTATCCGGAAGCCATCTCCGAGAAAGTAGTTGATAAACAGTTTTTTGATAAAAATACCCTGAGGTTTCGTGCAGGAGAAGCAGTCTCCCTTGATTTTATCCTGGACCTGTTAATCGAATATGAATTTGAACGAACAGATTTTGTCCTTGAACCAGGACAGTTTTCCCTCCGTGGCGGGCTGATTGACGTCTACTCATTCAGCGGCGATCATCCATACAGGATTGAGTTTATTGGTGATAAAGCGGCTTCGATCCGGTCATTTGATCCCGGCACACAACTATCCATCGAATCACATAAGGAGATCTCCATTGTTCCCGATATCCGGATTGATCCGGAGAAGCAAGTTGGCTATACACCAATTACCTCTTTTTTCCCTGAGAAGACAATCATGTGGGCTGAAGATCTTGGATATCTGGTTGAAGTGATTAACCAGACCGCAATAAATGACCTATTTGTGGATAGTAAAGATTTTTTAAACTGTATTGAGTTGTTCCCTGTTGTTGAGTTTGGCACTTCCCCATTTTATCCGCCGGATCTGGAGCTTCACTATCATACCTCTCCGCAACCCTCTTTCAACAAGAACTTCGATCTTCTGATTGACCAGCTCCGGAAGCATTCGGAAAACGGTTACCGGAATGTACTCCTTTCAGATAATCCCAGGCAGAGTGAACGGTTGCTGTCGATCCTGGAAGATATACAGGACAAACTCCCTGATCAATCTCCGATAGAGTTCAGTTCACTCTGTTATTCAATCCATGAGGGCTTTGTTGATCACGACCTGAAAACAGCTATTTATACTGATCACCAGATCTTTGAACGCTATCACCGGTTCCGGTTACGTGATGGCTATGCCGGCAAAGAGGCCATGACCCTGAAAGAGCTCTACGATCTTAAGCCCGGCGATTTTGTAACCCATATCGATCATGGAATCGGACGGTTTGACGGATTGGAGAAGATTGTTAATAACGGGAAAGAGCAGGAAGCAATCCGGCTCTTTTATAAGAATAATGATATTCTTTATATAAGTATTCACTCCCTTCACCGGATATCAAAATATTCAGGGAAAGAGGGGGCTGTTCCCAGGCTAAACAAGCTGGGATCCGACACCTGGAATAAACTTAAAGCAAAGACAAAACGAAGGGTCAAAGATATTGCAAAGGATCTGATCCGGCTCTATGCGAAACGGAGAGCCACTCATGGTCATGCCTGTACACCAGACACGTACCTCCAGACGGAGTTGGAGGCTTCCTTTATTTATGAAGATACCCCCGACCAGATCAAATCAACACAGGATGTAAAAAAGGATATGGAAGCGGCCTTTCCGATGGACCGGTTGATTTGTGGGGACGTAGGTTTCGGAAAAACGGAAATTGCAATTCGGGCTGCATTCAAAATGGTTGCGGAGAGCCGGCAGGTTGCTATCCTGGTTCCTACGACCATCCTCGCGCTGCAACACTACAAAACCTTCTCCGACAGGTTGCAGGATTTCCCATGCAGAGTCAATTATATCAACAGGTTTAAGAAAGGGAAAGCACAAAAAAAGATTCTGGAGGAGCTGGAAAGCGGGAAACTGGATGTCCTGATCGGAACACATCGGATGTTGAGTAAAGACATCAGGTTTAAAGACCTGGGACTCCTGATTATTGACGAGGAGCAGAAATTCGGAGTAGCATCCAAAGAGAAAGTCAAGCAATTCCGGGTGAATGTGGATACCCTGACCTTGACGGCGACCCCGATTCCGCGTACCCTGCAGTTTTCTCTGATGGGCGCTCGCGATCTCTCAATCATCAATACGCCTCCGGCGAATCGCTACCCGGTTCAAACGGAGATACATCCCTTCAATGAAGAGATCATCAGGGATGCTATTCAGTATGAGGTCTCACGCGGCGGACAGATATTCTTTGTCAATACACGGGTGCAGAACATTCAGGAGATCGCCGGAATGATACGGCGGTTGGCTCCCAATGTTAGTGTTGCTGTGGCACATGGCCAGATGGAAGGAGTAAAGCTGGAGCGTGTGATGCTTGATTTTATTGAAGGGGATTATGATGTGCTGGTAGCTACAACGATCATCGAATCGGGACTTGATATTCCCAACGTTAACACCATCATCATCAACGACGCTCATCATTACGGATTAAGCGATCTTCACCAGTTGCGCGGACGGGTAGGGCGATCCAACAAAAAGGCTTTTTCCTATCTGCTGGCCCCACCCATGTCTGCACTCTCTGATGAAGCCCGCAAACGCCTGCGGGCAATTGAAGAATTTGCTGAGCTGGGCAGTGGATTCAATATTGCTATGCGTGACCTCGATATCCGGGGAGCAGGAAATATCCTGGGAGCGGAACAGAGCGGGTTTATTACAGAGATCGGTTTTGACATGTATCACAAGATCCTCGATGAAGCGATCATGGAGTTGAAGGAACAGGAGTTCAACGATGTTTTTCATGTAGAACAATCCCGGGCGTTTATCACGGATTGTGTAATCGAAACCGACCTGGAGATCCTGATTCCCGATTCCTACATCACAAATATTACGGAACGGTTAAGCCTCTATAAAGAGTTGGATTCCATTGAAACGGAAGATGAGCTGTGTAACTACCGTGACAGAATGGTGGACCGGTTTGGCCCGCTACCCCCTCAAACGGAAGATCTGATCCGGACGATCAGACTCAGATGGCTGGCAAAGAGCATCGGGTTCGCCAAACTTGTTCTTCGGAAAGAGAGACTGGTGGCTTACTTCCCTGGCGATCCCGAATCGGGATACTATCAGTCGGAGCAGTTCACCTCCATCATCGGGTTTATGAAGACCCATCCCACCTTTTGCAAAATGAAACAGGAAAAAGAACGGCTTTCATTAATCATTCAGGATGTTCCTGGAATTGAAACAGCCAATGAGAAACTTTCTGTGTTTACATGTTAATCGTATTTTTTTTACTTTTGAATAATTGAAACTACCCCATGGAGTTTTTTATACTTGGTCTCCTGATCTTTATAAGTGGAATTTTCTCCATGTATGAGATCGCACTGGTCTCTTCCCGTGAATCACGGCTCCAGGAGAAAGCAGAGGATGGTAGCCGCGGCGCCAAAATAGCCCTGAACCAGCTTCAAAACATTGAAGATTTTCTCTCAACCATGCAGATTGGAATCACCCTTGCCAGCATTCTGGCCGGGGCATATGGCGGAGTTGAGATCACCGCTAAAATATATCCCTACCTCGAAGGGATCCCGATTGAACCGGGCCTCCTGCATAGCCTGACAGTTGTGCTGGTTGTAGCCCTGGTCACCTACTTCACACTCGTTTTTGGAGAAACGGTTCCCAAGTCGATCGCTTTCAAACACTCAGAACCTATTACCATCGCTTTTGCCCCGTTCATGAAAGGGGTTGCCACCGTGCTGCATCCACTGGTCTGGATCCTGAGTATGTCGACCAAAGGGATCATGAAAATTTTTGGCGTAAAATCTGGTTCAGAACCGCATATCACCGAAGAAGAGTTGAAATTGATGATCAGGCAGAGTTCCGAACGTGGTGTAATCGATAAGCAGGAATCAGAGATCATCAAGGATGTCTTCCGGTTTGGGGCGAAGACAGCTTTCTCGATCATGACACCCCGCATCGATATCCGCTGGATCGATGTGACAATGTCTAAACATGAGATCCTCAGTGTGATCTATGAAATGGGCTATTCGAAGTATCCGGTTTGTGACGGATCACTAGACAAAGTAAAAGGGATCCTGGTCGTAAAAGATCTGTTACGGATTCTTGATGATGACGATACACTGGACCTGAATCTCATCCTCTCTGAGCCACTCTATATTCCCGAAAACCTGCCTGCCTCCGACGTGCTTGAGAAGTTCCGGGAGAAGAAGAATCATATCGCCATCGTCATAGACGAATACGGTTCGGTTGAAGGATTGATCACATTGCACGACCTGGTGGAGCACATCCTGGGCGATCTGCCCGACCTGACAGACAAAGAGCCTCCTGATTACGAACAGAAACCAGATGGATCCTACCTTGTCACCGGGAGCATGAATTTCTGGGAGTTTGCCGAGTTATTGGATATCCCTGACCTTGATGACGATGAGTTTGAGGAGGAGGCCAGAAACTTTTCTACGGTAGGGGGATTGGCCATGTATACCCTCAACAGCATTCCCCAGGTTAACGATCAGTTTGCTTTTGGCGGGTACGATTTTGCAATTCTGGAGATGGATGGAAACCGCGTAGCCGCTCTTTCTGTTCGCCCTGCCAAAAGCCAGGATGATGAAAGGAATGATCAACAATAAAAGAAATTTATTCAGGGCAATAGAGCGATTGCCGTTACGTTAAAAAGAGATGTCAGATAGTTTAGTCATCATTCCCACATTCAACGAAAAGGAAAATATCGGGTTGATCATCCGCAAGGTTTTTTCGTTGGAAAAGGAGTTTGATATACTGATCGTTGAGGATAACTCCCCCGATGGCACTGCTGCCATTGTCAAATCTCTGATTAAGGAATTTCCCGACAGGCTTTATATCGAAGAGCGTAAAGGCAAATTAGGCCTCGGAACTGCCTATATACATGGGTTTAAATGGGCATTGAAACGAGGTTACGATTATATCTTTGAGATGGATGCCGACTTCTCGCACAACCCGGATGATCTGTTGCGTCTTTACGACACGGCAAAAAATAAGGGCGGTGACCTGGTGATCGGATCCCGGTATATCACCGGTGTAAATGTGGTCAATTGGCCAATTGGTCGCGTGCTGATGTCCTATTATGCTTCCAGTTATGTGAGACTGGTTACCGGTATGAAAGTACGCGACACCACCGCCGGTTTCAAATGCTACAGGAGTGAAGTCCTCCGGGCCATCGACCTGGATAAGATCGAATTCACCGGTTATGCCTTCCAGATCGAGATGAAATTCACCGCCTGGAAGTTAGGTTTCAATGTGGTCGAAGTACCAATCATCTTCACCGACCGTACTCTGGGTGAATCCAAAATGAGTGGAGGGATCTTTAAGGAAGCGATTCTTGGCGTGATCAAACTCAGGACAAAAAGCATTTTCCACAAACATCAACGACAGGAAGGATAACATGAACGGTTATCTCATCCGTAATGCAACTATCGTCAACGAAGGAAAAATCTTCGTCGGGGATGTGTTGATCGAAGAGGAGAGGATCCGGAAAGTATCATCCAGCATCGAGCATCCGGCATCGAGCACCGAGCACCGAGTACCGAGCACCGAGTACCGAGCACCGAGCATCGAGACTATAGACGCCACCGGCAAATACCTTCTCCCCGGCATCATCGACGACCAGGTGCATTTTCGCGATCCCGGATTGACTCACAAAGGGGATCTTTTCTCCGAGAGCCGGGCTGCTGTTGCAGGAGGTGTGACCTCCTTTATGGATATGCCAAATACCGATCCAAAAACAACTACCCTGGCGTTACTGGATGAGAAGAATAAGATTGCGGCTTCAAAAGCGATGGCTAACTACGCCTTCTTTTTTGGAGCAACCAACGAGAACCTGGATGAGATCCGGCGAATCGATCCGCATAAGGTATGCGGTGTGAAAATCTTTCTGGGTGCATCAACCGGCAATATGCTGGTAGACAATCAAGCTACCATCAGAGCAATTCTGAGTCAATCCCCGGTCCTGGTTGCCATCCATGCTGAAGATGAAGAGATCATTCAGGCAAACAGCCGTATGTTCAGGGAGAAATATGGAGAAGATGTTCTCATGGAAGCACACCCGCTGATACGATCGGCAGAGGCTTGCTACCGGTCATCGGAACAAGCAGTGAAACTGGCTCGCGAAAGCGGTTCCAGGCTCCATATCCTTCACCTCTCTACTGCCAGGGAGCTGGAACTTCTGGATCGTGGAATGCCGTTGAAAGAGAAGCGCATCACCGGAGAGGTATGTGTACATCATCTCTGGTTTAACGACTCCGATTACAAGCGGCTTGGCGCACGGATCAAATGGAATCCGGCCATCAAATCAGCTGCCGATCAGCAAGCTTTGCTAACTGGTATCCTGGATGACACCATTGATATTATCGCTACCGACCATGCACCCCATCTCCTGGAGGAGAAAGCCAACTCCTATTTTTCCTGCCCGTCCGGCGGCCCGCTGATCCAGCACACCCTGGTAGCCATGCTTGAATTTTATCATCAGGGGAAGATCCCCCTGGAACAAGTTGTCCGGAAGATGACTCATAATGTGGCGGAGCTGTATCGAATCGAACAAAGAGGCTACATCCGCGAAGGGTATTATGCCGACCTCGTACTGGTTGACATGAACGCTCCCTGGATGGTGGCACGTGAGAACATCCTCTACAAATGCGGTTGGTCGCCTTTTGAAGGGACTACCTTTCAGTCAGCCGTTGACTCCACCTGGGTGAACGGCAACCTGGCCTATCACCAGGGGGAGGTTGATGAATCCTATCGGGGGAAACGATTATCTTTTTATCATGACTAAGATTCGCATTCAAATGAAAGATTTTCCGATCAAAATTATCTGTTCTCTGATCTCAATTACGCTGGGCTGTATGCTGATCTCCTGTTCTCAGAAGCAGACAGTGGTGGAAGAGACTTATAATGACGGCTCACCCAAACGGGAATGTGTTTACATCGGACAGGGGAAGGATCGTGTGTTGGTGAAGGAGACCTTTTTCTACCCCAGCCGGCAGGTGGAGGTGACTGGTGAATATAAGGATGGCGAGCGGCATGGATATTGGATCTATTACTTTGAGAATGGGAACGTTTGGAGCGAAGGATTTTACAACATGGGCAAGAATGACGGGAGACGATTAACCTACTTTGAAAACGGGAAGCTAAGATACGAAGCCCATTATAAAGATGATGAACGGGTTGGCACCTGGAAGTTCTACGATGAAGCCGGCAACCTGATTAAAGATGTTAACTATTAATAACTCAATATCGTATAAACCGGCAAGTGGTCGCTATAGCCTTTCAGGTATTTCCCTCCACGGTAGGACCGGAGTGGAATATTTTCCCCAAAGTTATTTTTATATAACATCCAATGTTTATTCATGATGAATCCGTAGGGGGAATCGATATGAGGTCTGTTTTTTCGTTTGGTGATCAACAGGTTTCCCGACACGATGATCTGATCAAACAGGTCCCAGTCCTTGTACCAGATCGTTCCTTCTCCCTCTTTGAAAGATCTGTAGAATAGATTATACAACTCTCCTGTTTCTGGTTTTTTAGTTATTGGAAGAGCTTCCAGTCCGAGGATAATGCTCTCATCATCAGGCTCATCATTCATGTCCCCCATGATGAGGATATTGGTTTTTGTGTCGAGTGCAAAAAGAGAGTCAATCACCTCCCGTAGCAGTATGGCATTTTCCATCCGTTTCGGGCGGGTCTTTTTCTCTCCGCCGAATCGCGACTTCCAGTGGTTTACAAAGAGATGAAGCGTATCTTCAGCAGGGCCCAGGAGTTTGACATAGAGGATGTGCCGGCTCCTGGAGTGATTGGAACTGGAGATGGCCTGATGACTGAGACAGGAGAACCTGTCGGATCTGAATATAAGAGCTACATCTATTCCCCTCGGATCCGAACCCTCTTCAAGGATAATTTCATAGGGCGATCCAGCCAATGGCGAGAACCGGATGAGATCTTCCAGCACCTCCCTGTTCTCCACTTCACAAAATCCAATGATAGCCGGCAATTCCGCATTGTCGATGCTGTAGAGAACATGACCCAGGTTCCTGATCTTCTGAATGTACTTTTCGCTATCCCAGTTTTTCTTTGAACCGGGAAGGAATTCATTATCGTTTTTATGTTTATCATCTATCGTATCGAAGAGGTTTTCGACATTGTAGAAGACGACCTTGAGTGGTTGCTTGAATTTCTGGCCATAAACGAAAGCAACGATAATTACCAGGAAAAGAAGAGGAAATAATCTTGTCATATTATCCAGCCATCCAGCTATCCAGTCATCCAGTCATCCAGTCATCCAGTATCCAGTCATCCAGGATCCAGGATCCAGAAACTAATCTGTAACGATCACCAGGTATTTTGTGACTGCCCAGAACGATTTCGGATCTGTGATCTGAAGCGCCTGTACCAGCTTTTTGTCACCGGTAAACTTATACGACGACGTAGCATGCTTGGAGAGCACATCGGCTTTCTTACTCAAAATAGGAATCTCAGTGGTCTTACGGATGTCGATCCGGGTAAAATCACCCTTGTTGAAGTCATCCAGAATCATTTTCCCTTTAAGGAAGTCGCCTTTGATTACTCCTTTTTTCTTGAGATCTTTGGCTGTACCAATGATATAGTAGGCTGCATTGAGCCTGGTTGTTTGCTCTTCAATCTGATCAGACTGATCGGAGATCTTGTCTGTCTGACTTTGGACAGTCTGTGAGAGGTCATCGATCATCAGGTTGGCTGCATCGACAGAGATATTCATTTTCTCCAGATTTCCTCTTAACTCTTCGATCTCAGCATTCTTCATCGCGATCTCCGTATTGATACGGTCGACCAATTTTTGCAGCTCTGCTACCTGCAGGTTCGAGCCTTTCAATCTCTTCTGGAGATCCCTTAATGTTTGTTTATTTTTCAACATCAGGGCATAGATGGTTTGGATATCACTTTTAATCTGCTTTTTAGCTGAAACTTTCAGCTCGCCTCCCCGGTCAGTGCTCAGGGCGATGATATTCTCTTTCATCTTGATTGTATCCAGGGTACTCTGGATATCATTGATAGAAGCGATAAATTCGCTGAGGGCTTCGTCTTTTTGAAGGGAGGTGGTCATCAGACTGTCGTTTCGTGACTTTAACGCTTCGGCCTCTTTCTTAGCCTGGCGTCCGCAGGCAAAGAAAACGGGAATCAACAGGAGAAGGAGATACTTTTTCATAACGATTATTTTTTGAATACATGCAAAGGTAGAAAGAATAACGGGAAATCTAAAAGGAAATTATGTTGATAATTTGTAATAATTAGTCAATGCGAGTATTGATGATTTTCAAGAAATTAAAAACTCTTTCTACAAAGATGAGGATATTCTCATTGTCTCAGGATATCAAACCTACAAAGATAGTTGTGTATACTCAATGGAGGTGTATCAAGCTGAGACGGGACAACTTTTATTCAGAAGACAAGGAGAAGCACCTCCAATATATGATGTCATACAAGAGCAAATAAGTGCTGAGGTATTAGCACCAGGAAGGTATTTATATGTTTGTATGCTAAGTCGGAATAAAGAAACATTAGTCACAAAAAAAGAAAGATTTGAAATTAGATTAGAAATGAAAAATATCAAAAAGCTATTAAATAGTATCATTTTTTTTGGTTTATACAAACACCTCACTTTTAAAAAACTCCCAAACCAGCACCATTGCGAAAGTATCCAACTCGCATGTCCAAATCCATCTATTCGAACAAACTTAAAACCAGCCCCCTTAATAGTACTTGTTAATGCAGAAAAATTATCATCAGTATCTTCGTCGCCAAACCTCCCTGCCGTGATAAGGCCAAATTCAATTTCCGGTAATCTCTCCATATGTGAGTGAGGCTTTCTTCTATAAATTGTTGCTTATTCATTTGTGTACATTTTTATTTACTTCTTCCACCCAGCATCTGACTTGTACTTCGTGTACCAAATTATCCAGTTGGCATTAGATTTGTATTCTGTAAACCATATCTTGATATCTGCGTCCGATTTGTATTCTGTAAAAAACCAAATGCCCTTACACCCTTTGGCGTCGGATTTGTACTTGGTTTTCCATACTACAAGATCGGCATCTGATTTATATTTTGTGACATATACGATCACATCAGCATCTGCTTTGTATTTTGTCACAAAGACTTTTTGAGCGTCTGCCGAAGTGATAAAAGTCAACACAATTAAAGTGCATATCAAGGACTTCATTTTCATATAGTGTTTGATTAATTATTAAAAAGAAGAGATTTTTAATGATTTTCCTTAATATAGTAAAAAAACTTTACGTATATGCACTTTGTTATCGATTATTAATTTAACAAAATATACTCCTTTGGGATTAAGAGAAATATCAAGGGTAACATCAGTATTGTTTAATTCAATATGTTTTACTACGACACCTATTGAATTGTAAACCAAAAGCTTCTCGATTGGCTTATTTGAACGAATGTGAACAATACCATAGGATGGGTTTGGGAAAATATTGAATGTGAGTTTAATCTCGTCTATACCAACTTCAATATAAAAGTTTGCGACGAGAGCTCTGTTTCCTGTCACTGTGAAAGTGTAAATAGGATTTGTTGAAACCTGATTCCCATATTCCGTCCAGTTTTGAAAAATCCATCCAGTATAAGGTGAAGCAATAACAGTTGCTTGTGTGTCAGATAAATAATCTCCTTCTCCTGTTGTCGATCCTCCATTTGTTGGATTTGCACTTGTAGAAATCGAATAACAAGGCGTATTATCAGAACTCCAGACAGGGCCATTAATCAGTGTCCCATTGTTCCCATTCGAAGTTTGATCATATGTTATTGTTCCCGTACCTTCATTAAAATTCCAATATCCAATTAAACCAGTTTCAGTTCCAGTCAAAGAACAAGTAGTTGAATTTGCTAAAACCTCTGAAGCTGATAATGCCCTGTCCCAAATTCGTACTTCATCCATATAGACATCAATAGGTGTACCTGTATATGAATAAGGTTTAAATTTCAATGTGCCTGTATTATCAGCATTAGCATTTGAAACCATTGTTGCTTGCCCTTCTAAGTCACCGTCTATATAAAAGAAAATCGTATCAGATTGTCTGACTCCACAGAGATGATGCCAATTACCATCATCCACAGTACTTGTAGCAATAGCATGATAATCAGAGGATAGATCTCCATTACAAAAATGAAATGATGGATAACCATAATTCGTATTTCTTGGGATTATTTCGTAATAGTGATTGTTACTACCTAATTTAATTATAGAAGCAGTAAAGTGACCACTTAATGATCCATCAGTCTTAAACCAATGCTCTAACGTGAAATCATTTGTTCCAAAATTGAATAATGCAGAATTGACAACTTCAACATAATCATTGTCCCCATCAAACTTGATGGAGAAATTTTGAGAATATCCGAAGTTACACACAGAACCAACAAAAATGAAGGTTAAAACAGAGATGAATAGTTTTTTCAAAATGCCAGAAATTGAAAATAAAAATTAATAAAGTCCTAATAATAAATCAAATATAAACATTTATTATCAAAAATAATACATGTAACACATTGGATATTACTC
>JACNKI010000109.1 GCA_014382125.1 Bacteroidota bacterium
ATGGTCGTATCTTCAGTCTCTCCGGAGCGGTGACTGATCACAGCCGTATAGCTGTTACGGTAGGCCATATTCACCGCATTGATCGTCTCCGTGAGTGTTCCAATCTGGTTCACCTTGACAAGAATAGAATTTCCGATCTTCTTCTGAATACCCTTTTTCAGACGCTCCAGGTTGGTCACAAAAATGTCGTCGCCAACAATCTGGATTTTGCGTCCAAGCTCTCTGGTCATCAACTTCCATCCATCCCAATCATCTTCAGCCATCCCGTCTTCAATAGAGATAATCGGATACCGTGCAACCCACTCTTTCCAGAAGTCAACCATCTCAGCAGGTGTCAGTTTCTCTCCGGTCGACCACTTCAGGTGATATACGTTCTCCTCAGGGATGTAATACTCGGAAGAAGCCGGATCAAGTGCAATGTAAATATCCTTTCCCGGCTCATAACCGGTCTTCTCAATCGCCTTCATAATTACCGTTAACGCTTCCTCGTTGGATTTCAGGCTGGGGGCAAATCCACCTTCATCTCCAACATTGGTTGAATAGTTAGCTTTTTTTAGTACCGCTTTGAGATTATGAAATATCTCAACACCCATACGGATCGCCTCCGAAAAACTGGAAGCTCCAACAGGCATGATCATAAACTCCTGGAAATCAATAGAATTATCAGCATGTGATCCGCCATTCAGGATATTCATCATAGGAATTGGCAGCGTATTGGCAGCTACACCACCAATGTATCGGTAAAGCTCCTGACCGGTAGTCTGTGCAGCAGCTTTCGCAACAGCCAGTGAAACGCCCAGAATAGCATTCGCACCCAGACTACTTTTGTCAGGCGTCCCATCGAGTTCGATCATCTTCCGGTCTATCTCAATCTGATCTGTCACGTAGTGACCGGTTAATTCTTCGGAAAGAACATCATTGACATGCTGAACAGCCTGCAAGACACTCTTGCCCATGAAAAACTTCTTGTCTCCATCCCTAAGTTCCACGGCTTCGTGAATACCGGTGGAAGCTCCTGACGGAACAGAAGCCCGGCCGCGAATACCATCATTGGTAATCACATCAACCTCTAATGTTGGATTTCCCCGCGAATCGAGGATTTGTCGTGCATGAATAGCGACAATGGTACTCATATTACTCCTCCTTCTTCTCGGGTTCAGTAGCCTCTTTAGGATCTTCCTTCACAATTTCTTCCTTGACCTCTGCAACAGGTTCTTCCTTATCGGTGTCTGCTGAAATCTTCTTCTTCGTTCCGCCACGTCGTCTTCTTGTGGTCTTGCCCTTCTGCTCCTCTTTTTGTTCAAGCATCGCTTCGTTGTAGTCAACCAATTCGATGATCGCTATTTCAGCGTTGTCGCCATACCGGGGGCCTGTCTTCAACACACGTGTATAGCCACCCGGACGGTCACCGACTTTCTGGGAAATCTCCCTGAACAGCTCAGATACAGCTTCCTTATTCTGCAGGTGGCTGAAAACCAAACGCCGTGAATGCGTTGAATCCTCTTTTGCTTTGGTGATCAGGGGTTCAATATATGATCGCAGCGCTTTCGCTTTTGCCAGGGTAGTCGAAATTCTCTTGTGAAGGATCAATGAAGAGGCCATGTTGGAAAGCATCGCTTTCCTGTGTTGACTCTTTCTTCCAAGATGGTTAAATTTCTTCTTGTGTCTCATTTCAATTAATCCTTATCTAATTTATATTTTGCCGTATTCATACCAAACTCCAGACCTTTGGTTTTCACCAGCTCTTCCAGCTCAGTGAGTGATTTCTTTCCAAAGTTCCTGAATTTCAACAGGTCATTCTTGTTGAACGCTACGAGGTCACCCAGCGTTTCCACATCTGCAGCCTTCAGGCAGTTCAGAGCTCTGACAGAGAGATCCATATCAACCAATTTTGTCTTCAAAAGTTGTCTGATGTGCAGAGACGTTTCGTCAAACTCTTCCGTTACAGTTTTTTCATGGGTATCAAGTGTGATCTTTTCATCTGAAAAGAGCATGAAGTGGTGGATCAGCACCCTGGCAGCCTCTTTCAATGCATTCTTTGGAGTGATTGATCCATCAGTGGTGATATCCATGACAAGCTTCTCGTAGTCAGTCTTCTGCTCAACCCTGTAATCTTCTACATAAAACTTCACATTTTTGATTGGGGTATGAACCGAATCGATCGCAATTCTTCCAAGGCTGGAACTCAGAGATTTATTCTCTTCAGCTGGAATATATCCACGACCTTTATCGATCGAGATCTCAATGGTAAGCTTCACGTCCACTTCCATATTGCAAACCACCATCTTTGGATTTAGTACCTGAAACACTGAGAGGAATTTATTGATATCACCCGCTTTAAACTCTTTCTGTTGGGCAATGATCACAGTAACCTTCTCAGAGTTCTCAGATTCGATGAGTTTCTTAAATCGAATCTGTTTCAGGTTGAGGATAATCTCTGTGACATCCTCAATAACTCCTTTGATGGTAGAGAACTCCTGCTCAACGCCTTCAATCTTGACTGATGTGATGGCATAGCCTTCAAGAGAGGAAAGTAAGATCCTTCTGAGGGCATTTCCGATAGTGATCCCGAATCCGGGCTCCAGGGGACGAAACTCAAATGTGCCGGTACTATCATCAGATTCTATCATGATGACCTTGTCGGGCTTCTGGAACGGTAATATTGCCATAAATTGCCTTTTTAAGGGTTACCTGTTTATTTACTATTATTTATTTCGAGTATAATTCAACAATCAACTGCTCTTTTATGTTCTCCGGAATCTGCTCCCGTTCCGGGTAACTCATAAATTTTCCTGTGAGAGCACTGCTATCCCACTCCAACCAGGGATACTGGCTAATAGAACGTGAAGCAACCGACTTCAGGATTGCCTCAAGCGATCTGGAACGCTCTCTAACGGCAATGATGTCACCAGGACGAACTTCAAAGCTAGGGATATTCACCACCTGGTTATTGACAGTAATATGCCGATGTGAAATCAACTGACGCGCACCACTTCGTGTGGGAGCAATGCCCAATCGGAAAACGACGTTATCCAAGCGTGCTTCAATCAGCTGAAGCAAAACTTCGCCTGTCTTCCCTCCTTTTCTGGCTGCTTTCCGGAATGTGTTCTTGAATTGTCTTTCCAGGATGCCATAAGTATATTTTGCCTTCTGTTTTTCCATCAACTGGATCCCATATTCAGATGCTTTAGGACGTCTTCTTGACTGACCATGCTGACCTGGAGGATAGTTCTTCTTCTCAAAATATTTATCAGGTCCATAGATAGGGTCTCTGAACTTTCTTGCGATCTTGGATTTCGGACCAATATATCTTGCCATATCTGTTTGTTATTTATTCCGTTATCTGTCTTAATTATACACGGCGCCGCTTAGGTGGCCGGCAACCGTTATGCGGAAGTGGGGTAATATCCATAATCTCCATCACTTCAATACCGTTACTATGAATTGTACGAATAGCTGATTCTCTTCCCGCTCCCGGGCCTTTGATGTATACCTTAACTTTCCTTAGTCCGGCATCATAAGCCGATTTGGAGGCATCCTGTGCTGCCATTTGGGCTGCATAGGGAGTGTTTTTCTTCGAGCCTCTGAAACCCATCTTACCGGAAGACGACCAGGAGATAACCTGGCCTGTATTGTTGGTCAGGGTTACAATCAGGTTATTGAAAGATGCATTGATATAAGCTCTTCCAATTGGATCGACTTTTACGATCCTCTTTCTTGAACTTTTGTCACTTTTTGCCATAAATCCTACTTACTACAATTAAGCTTTCGTTGCTTTCTTCTTATTTGCAACAGTCTTTTTTCTCCCCTTTCTTGTGCGGGCGTTATTTTTGGTACTCTGACCACGGAGAGGCAATCCGATACGATGGCGAATGCCACGATAAGATCCAATGTCCATCAAACGCTTGATGTTCATCTGGGTCTCCGACCGCATCGCACCTTCTATCTTGAAGTGATCGTTGATAATGTTGCGGATCGCGTTCTGATCGTCGTCGGTCCAATCCTCAACTTTCTTATTCCAATCTACTCCAGCCAGATTTAAGATCTTCCGGGCATTGCTCCTGCCAATTCCGTATATGTAAGTAAGTCCGATCTCTCCTCTTTTGTGTTTGGGTAAATCAATACCTGCAATTCTGGCCATAATTGAACTATTTTATATGATACGAGTTATTTTTGTCTTTGTTTAAACTTTGGGTTCTTCTTGTTGATTATATATAGTCTTCCCTTTCTGCGTACTAGTTTGCAGTCAGCTGAGCGTTTTTTTATGGATGTTCGTACTTTCATTGCTTCTCGATTTATTGCTATTGGTATCTGAATGTTATTCTTCCTTTTGTCAGGTCATAAGGCGACATTTCAAGCTTTACCTTATCACCGGGTAGAATTTTGATGTAATGCATACGCATTTTCCCGGAGATGTGTGCTGTGATCACATGTCCGTTCTGGAGTTCCACTCTGAACATGGCGTTTCCGAGTGACTCGATAACTGTTCCATCCTGCTGGATTGACGCTTGTTTTGCCATTGATTAAATTTTATTTGGTCCAAGAACTTCCTCAATGTATGAAAATGTCGAAAGAACATCCGGATTGCCTTTCCGAACCACCGCTGTCAGCTCAAAGTGTGCCGAAGGCTTTTTGTCGGCTGTACGGATAGTCCAGCCATCGGATGACTGCATCACATTTTTCGTCCCCAGGTTGATCATCGGCTCAATACATATTGTCATCCCTTCCTGCAATTTGGGTCCAGACCCTCGTTGTCCAAAGTTTGGGACATCCGGTTTCTCGTGCAGGCTTCTGCCCAGACCATGACCAACCAACTCCCGAACGACCGAATACCCAAACGACTC
>JACNKI010000123.1 GCA_014382125.1 Bacteroidota bacterium
ACACCATCGTGATCATGACCTCTAACATCGGTTCACGCCAGCTGAAGGATTTCGGACAGGGAGTTGGATTTACCACTTCAGCCAAAAAGTCCTCTTCAGCCGAACACAACCGGAGTGTGATCGAGAATGCACTGAAGAGAGCCTTTGCTCCTGAATTTTTAAACCGGATCGACGATGTAGTCATTTTCAACGCCCTCGAACGAAAGGGTATCCATAAAATCATCGATATAGAACTGGCTCAACTCTATGAACGTGTGAAAGGAATGGGATACAGCATTGAGATCACACCGGAAGCCAAAGACTTCATTGCCGAAAAGGGATGGGACTCACAATTTGGTGCCAGGCCCCTCAAAAGAGCTATTCAGAAGTATATCGAAGATGAACTGGCAGAGGAGATCATCAAAACCAAGTTGAAGCCAAACGATCACATCTCTGTAGGATTTGATAAGAAGAAAGAAGAGATCACAGTGAAGATCTCAACCCCGGGAAAGAAATCCGGCAAGAATCCTGAAAAACCTGCTGAATCAAAAACGGTTCAATAGCTCTTCCTGAATCATTGCTCTTTTAAACGCCTTTCCGTTCTCATGAGCCTGGGCAAATATATTGTTCATGATCTCGTTGAGATGATCATCCCCACGGTACAGGTACTTCACAGCTGCAAAGAAACCGTTATCGTGATAATTCAACATATTTCCCTGCGGCCCAAGAATATAGATTACGTCGCTTTTCAACGTTTCCCCATCAAGGTATTTCTGGGATAGCACTTCCTTCACCTGAGTGGGATCCATGCGGCGCGTTTCTGAGAAGACAAATTCCCCCATCACAAACTGATCGTCGATAAAATAAAAGAGCGACTTCATCTTCTTCTCCTGGAATTTCTCATTATAACCCACCACCTTAACGCGGGATTGGTTGAAACGCGCGATGTTGATACATTGTGGTGTGCCAAACTGCTTGACCAGCTTCCGATATGAGATCAGGTAGGGTACATCCTTGAACTCGATTGGAATATCGGTCTTATATTGGCTGGCCTCTTTAAGGAGCTTGAAAAAGACAGAAAAGTGTATTGTGATCTCATCCCTGATGCAGTTATTCAGGGGATTTCGGAGATCGTGCTTTTTGAAGAACTCCAGGTATTCAAAACTATATTTACCACGAAAGACCCTGACATACATCAAATAAAATATCGGAAAAATTCGCTTTCGCATGAAAATAACAAGCAGGGTGATGACAAATATCAGGATAAGGGCGATGATCAGCGTCATAAAACCTCCTTCAAATGCACCACCTCCAGCTAACAGGATCATCTTTTCAGTTAAAATTTATATTGGTTATCCTCAATCAGCTTATCTGCGATAGCTCTCCTGGCCTCTTTCACATTCACACCATTAACCGTTGTAAGTGTTTTGATCGCATCAATCAAACCAGCAGTGTGATCTTCTTCAGCATAAGAATAAACGGCATCGAATCCGCTTTTCATAATGATCCCGGCTGCGTCATAGATCAATACATCCACAATATACTTGTAGATTGTTACAGCAGCCTCTCCTTTCATAGACTCCATTTTCTTAACCCGCAGAAGAGTAGATTCGGCCACGTAGAGCATCGTGATCATATCCGACAGGTTCATGAGTACCTCCTGTTCATAAACCAGCTTCCGGCCATAAGCTTGAGAAGCGCGATTGATAACAATCAGAATCGCTTTCTTGAAGTTTCGGATAAAGCGCATTTTTTCCTGAAAATAATCCTCGGCATCTGCCTTGAGTTCAGCTATCTTACCCAAGTCAGCTATCAGCTCTTCTGCTTTTCCAAAGAGGTCAAAGTCACCTTTCATCGCACGCTTCATGGCTGTATCGACGACAAGAAGACGGTTGATCTCATTGGTTCCTTCAAAGATCCTGTTGATACGCGAGTCGCGGTACCCGCGTTCAACTGCCATTTCGGCAGAATACCCCATGCCACCATGAATCTGAACAGCCTCATCAATCACGTAATCAAGCACTTCCGAGCCGTATACTTTTAAAATAGCTGCTTCAACAGCATAATGAGCGATACCATCAACAGAAGCCCGGCCTTTATCTATTCCCTCCGCTTTGATCTTATCAATTTGCTTGTCAATGTCCCGACTTACCCGATAGTTAGCCGACTCCAGGGCAAACGTGCGGATCACCTGCTCTGCGAGCTTGTGTTTAATGGCACCAAACGTGGAGATAAGCACATTGAATTGCTTCCGTTCGTTAGCGTATTGAACCGAGTCGTTGATCGCTTTTTTAGCTGAACCAAGAACATTGGCTCCCAGTTTGATCCGTCCCATATGCAAAATGCTGAGAGCAATACGGAATCCCTCTCCCCGTTTTCCAAGGAGATTCTCAACCGGAACCTTCACATCATTGTAAAAGATCTGCGCTGTGGATGATCCTTTGATACCCATCTTCTTCTCTTCAGGGGCTATGACGACGCCAGGGTAGTTCTTCTCAACAATAAATGCACTGAGAACCCGGTCTTTATCAATCTTAGCAAATACGGTTTGAACATCGGCAAATCCGGCGTTGGTGATCCACATTTTCTGTCCGTTCAGGATATAATGTGTGCCATCCTCAGAAAGTGTGGCATTGGTTTTTCCCGAATTGGCATCGCTGCCGGCACCAGGTTCAGTCAGACAATAAGCCCCCAGCAACTCACCGGTTGCCAGTTTTGTGACATAACGCCGGCGTTGATCTTCTGTTCCGTAATACATGATGGGTAACGTTCCGATGCCACAATGCGCCATAAAAGCAACAGAAAAGGAGTATCCTGCTCCGACAGTCTCTGCAGCAAGCATCTGCGTCACAAAATCCTGTCCGAATCCGCCATATTCTTCCGGTATCGAAATGCCCATCAGGCCCAGTTCGCCCGATTTTTTGAGGATACTCTTCATCAACTCCAGGTCCGGGGAGTCAATCTGATCAAGGTTATCATACAATTCAGCATCCAGAAAATCCTTTATCGTTTGTGCAATCATCAACTGTTCCTCGTTAAACTCTTCCGGAATGAAGACTTCATTCACATCAACTTCATCAACCAGAAACTCACCACTTTTCAATACTTTTCCTTTTTCCATTGTTTGGTTTTAATGTTCATTATTACTTCGGTCATAAATCCAGCGCCTGAACGATTAATTCAGCCACATCCAGGTTCTTGATCTCCTCTTCTTTGTTTTTATATTTTAATCCGTCAGTCATCATTGTCATACAAAAAGGACATGCTGTAGCAATCACTTCAGCCCCGGTTCTGAGCGCCTCTTCAGTCCGCTCCATATAGATCTCTTTCTCACCTTTCTCGGCCTCCTTGAAATACTGTCCTCCCCCACCTCCGCAGCAGAGCGCAAAACTCTTATGACGTTCCATCTCTACCACACCAGATGTCAAGTTGTTCAGGATCGACCGGGATTCTTTGTAATGATCATTTGCTCGTCCCAGGTAACAGGGATCATGAAAGGTAACGGAGATATCTTTGAGCAGATCGGCTTTCAACTTCAACGTCCCGTTCTTCATCGCCTGGTTCAGAAACTGGAGGTAGTTGATCACTTCATACTCTCCTCCGAGGTCAGGATATTCATTTTTGAAGATGTTGTAGCAATGAGGACAGATAGTCAGGATCTTGTTAATCCCATATGATTTAAACAACTCAATGTTTTGCAAAGCCTGCATCTGGTACAGCATCTCGTTGCCGGCACGGCGGGCCGGATCGCCGGTACACGACTCCTCTTTCCCAAGGACAGCAAAACTGATATCCAAATAGTTGAGGAGTTTGGTGAATGCGCCAGCTACCTTCCGGTATCTGTCATCAAAAGCTCCGGCACATCCAACCCAGAAAAGAAATTCAGGTTTTTCTCCGTTGGCAAAAAGGTCGGCCATTACAGGTATTTGCAGTTCCAGGCTCTCTGCCCACTGCAGGCGGTCTTCAGGTGAGTATTGCCACGGGGCGCCATTGTTCTCGATGTTGCTGAAAACGGTTTTAATCAATCCGGGTGCATAAGCCTCCTCCATCACCAGAAATCTCCTTAGATCCAGGATCAGGGTTGGATGATTGATGTTGATCGGGCACTCTTTGGCGCATGCATTACAAGTTGTGCATGCCCACAATTCTTCAACCGAAATATAGTCTTTCAACAACGCTTTTTGATCTGAATAATCCCGGCCATTCTTCACCATGCCGGGTCCTTTCTCTTTCATCCGGGCACGTATATCCATCATGATTTTCCTTGGAGAAAGTCTCTTGCCGGTCAGGTTAGCCGGACAAACAGATGTGCAGCGTCCGCACTCTGTGCATGAAAGGGAGTCGAAATAGTTCTTCCAACTGATATCCTCCACATCTTTCACCCCAAACCGTTCAACAGGCTCATCCGAAGGTGGAGCAGCAAAAGCTGTATTTGGATCCAGCATCAGTTTCACCTCTTTAGTTACATGATCCATGTTGTCAAGTTTTCCAAGTGACTCCAGCCTTGAGAGAAACACGTTGGGTACCGACATAAACACATGGAAATGCTTTGAGTAGGGAAGCATGTTGGCAAATATGAATATCAGCAGGATATGCGACCACCAGAAAACTTCATAGAGGATATGCAGGCTCTCTTGCGACATCCCGGAGAAGATCCCGGTCATATACCGGCTTACCGGGTAAATGCCATAGACTGTTTCACCAGAAAGGTGCTGATAATCAAGATAAGCGATATTCATGCCCAGCAGGGAGAGCATCAGTAAAAGGATCATTGTCAGAGCCACATTTGCATCGA
>JACNKI010000154.1 GCA_014382125.1 Bacteroidota bacterium
ACACCATCGTGATCATGACCTCTAACATCGGTTCACGCCAGCTGAAGGATTTCGGGCAGGGGGTTGGATTTACCACCTCAGCCAAAAAGTCCTCTTCGGCCGAACACAACCGGAGTGTGATTGAGAATGCACTGAAGAGAGCCTTTGCTCCTGAATTTTTGAACCGGATCGACGATGTAGTAATTTTCAACGCACTCGAACGAAAAGGTATCCATAAAATTATTGATATCGAACTGGCTCAGTTGTATGAACGTGTGAAAGGAATGGGATACAGCATCGAGATCACACCGGAAGCCAAAGACTACATAGCTGAAAAGGGATGGGACTCACAATTTGGTGCCAGGCCCCTCAAACGAGCTATCCAGAAATATATCGAAGATGAACTGGCAGAAGAGATCATCAAAACCAAGTTGAAGCCAAACGATCATATTTCCGTAGGATTTGATAAGAAGAAAGAAGAGATCACTGTGAAGATTTCAACCCCGGGAAAGAAATCCGGTAAGAACCCGGAAAAACCGGCTGAATCAAAAGCGGTTCAATAGCTCTTCCTGAATCATTGCTTTTTTAAACGCCTGTCCGTTCTCGTGAGCATGGGCAAATACATCATTCATGATCTCGTTGAGATGATCATCCCCACGGTACAAGTACTTCACAGCGGCAAAAAACCCGTTATCGTGATAATTCAACATATTTCCCTGCGGCCCAAGAATATAGATTGTGTCGCTTTTCAGCGTTTCCCCATCGAGGTATTTTTGGGATAGCGCTTCCTTCACCTGAGTGGGATCCATTCGGCGCGTTTCTGAGAAGACAAATTCTCCCATCACAAACTGGTCATCGATAAAATAAAAGAGTGACTTCATCTTCTTCTCCTGGA
This sequence comes from Bacteroidota bacterium, assembly GCA_014382125.1. Lineage (GTDB taxonomy): Bacteria > Bacteroidota > Bacteroidia > Bacteroidales > FEN-979 > QYOJ01. The sequence continues at coordinate 875 of JACNKI010000154.1, forward strand.
ATTTCTCATTATAACCCACCACCTTTACGCGGGATTGATTGAACCGCGCGATGTTGATGCATTGCGGTGTGCCAAACTGCCTGACCAGCTTACGGAAGGAGATCAGATATGGTACGTCCTTGAACTCGATGGGAATATCGGTCTCATAGTGGCTGGACTCTTTCAGAAGCTTGAAAAAGAAAGAGAAATGCAATGTGATCTCATCCCTGATGCAGTTATTCAGGGGATTTCTGAGATCATGCTTCTTGAAGAATTCCAGGTATTCAAAGCTATATTTACCACGAAAGACCCTGGCATACATCAGATAAAATATCGGAAAAATTCGTTTTCGCAGGAAAATAACAAGTAGTGCGATGACAAATATCAAGATAAGGGCGATGATCAGCGTCATAAACCCTCCTTCAAATGCTCCACCACCAGTTAACAGTATCATCTTTTCGGTTAGAATTTATATTGGTTATCCTCAATCAGCTTATCTGCGATAGCTCTTCTGGCCTCTTTCACGTTCACGCCGTTAACCGTGGTAAGCATTTTGATCGCATCAATCAAACCAGCAGTTTGATCTTCTTCAGCATAAGAATAAACGGCATCGAATCCGCTTTTCATAATGATTCCGGCTGCGTCATAGATCAATACATCCACAATATGCTTGTAGATTGTTACAGCAGCCTCTCCCTTTAAAGCCTCCATTTTCTGAACCCGCAGAAGAGTAGATTCAGCCACGTAGAGCATCGTGATCATATCCGACAGGTTCATGAGCACCTCCTGTTCATAAACCAGTTTCCGGCCATAGGCTTGTGAAGCACCGTTGATAACCAATAAAATGGCACGCTTGGAGTTGCGAATATAGCGCATCTTCTCCTGAAAATAATCCTCATCATCTCCTTGGGTTTCAGCTACATGCTCCAGATCAGCAATCAGCTCTTCTGCTTTTCCAAAGAGATCGAAATCGCCTTTCATCGCGCGTTTCATAGCGGTGTCAACTACAAGGAGGCGGTTGATTTCATTGGTCCCTTCAAAGATCCTGTTGATACGGGAGTCGCGGTATCCGCGTTCAACTGCCATTTCGGCAGAATACCCCATACCACCATGAATCTGAACAGCTTCATCAACCACGTAATCAAGCACTTCCGAGCCGTATACTTTTAATATAGCCGCTTCAACAGCATAATGAGCGATACCATCAACAGAAGCCCGGCCTTTATCCATCCCCTCTGCTTTGACCTTATTAATTTGCTTGTCAATATCCCGACTTACACGGTAGTTAGCCGACTCCAGGGCAAACGTGCGGATCACCTGCTCTGCGAGCTTGTGTTTAATGGCACCAAACGTGGAGATAAGCACATTGAATTGCTTCCGTTCGTTAGCGTATTGAACCGAGTCGTTGATCGCTTTTTTAGCTGAACCAAGAACATTGGCTCCCAGTTTGATCCGTCCCATATGCAAAATGCTGAGAGCAATACGGAATCCCTCTCCCCGTTTTCCAAGGAGATTCTCAACCGGAACCTTCACATCATTGTAAAAGATCTGCGCTGTGGATGATCCTTTGATACCCATCTTCTTCTCTTCAGGGGCTATGACAACACCCGGATAGTCCTTCTCCACAATAAATGCACTGAGAACCCTGTCTTTATCAATCTTTGCAAATACGGTTTGAACATCGGCAAATCCGGCGTTGGTGATCCACATCTTCTGTCCGTTCAGGATATAATGTGTGCCATCCTCAGAGAGTGTGGCATTGGTCTTTCCCGAATTAGCGTCACTACCAGCACCCGGTTCAGTAAGACAATAGGCCCCCAACAACTCACCGGTGGCCAGTTTTGTGACATAACGCCGGCGTTGATCTTCTGTTCCGTAATACATGATGGGTAACGTTCCGATGCCACAATGCGCCATAAAAGCAACAGAAAAGGAGTATCCTGCTCCAACAGTCTCTGCAGCAAGCATCTGGGTTACAAAATCTTGTCCGAATCCTCCGTATTCTTCCGGCAACGAAATACCCATCAGGCCCAATTCGCCTGATTTTTTGAGGATATTCTTCATCATCTCCAGATCCGGGGAGTCAATCTGATCAAGATTATCATACAATTCAGCATCCAGAAAATCCTTTATCGTTTGAGCAATCATTAACTGTTCCTCATTGAACTCTTCCGGAATAAAGATGTCATTCGCATCAACTTCGTCAACCAGGAACTCACCGCTTTTCAATACTTTTCCTTTTTCCATTGTTTAGTTTTAATATTCATTACTTCGGTCATAAATCCAGCGCCTGAACGATTAATTCAGCCACATCCAGGTTCTTGATCTCCTCTTCTTTGTTTTTATATTTTAATCCGTCGGTCATCATTGTCATACAAAAAGGACACGCCGTGGAGATCACATCAGCCCCTGTTTTGAGGGCTTCCTCCGTACGTTCAATAAAGATCTCTTTATCTCCCTCTTCAGCCTCTTTGAAATACTGTCCTCCCCCGGCACCGCAACAGAGCGCAAAACTCTTATGCCGCTCCATCTCTACCACACCTGGAGTCAAGTTGTTCAGGATCGAACGGGATTCATTGTAATGATCATTTGCCCTTCCCAGGTAACAGGGATCATGGAAAGTAACGGAGATATCGTTGAGCAGGTCAGCTTTCAATTTCAAGGTCCCGTTCTTCACCGCCTGGCTCAGAAACTGGAGGTAGTTGATCACTTCATACTCTCCTCCGAGGTCAGGATATTCATTTTTGAAGATGTTGTAGCAATGAGGACAGATAGTCAGGATCTTGTTAATCCCATATGATTTAAACAACTCAATGTTTTGCAAAGCCTGCATCTGGTACAGCATCTCGTTGCCGGCACGGCGGGCCGGATCGCCGGTACACGACTCCTCTTTCCCAAGGACAGCAAAACTGACATCCATATAGTTGAGAAGTTTGGTGAATGCGCCAGCTACTTTCTTGTATCGGTCATCAAAAGCTCCGGCACATCCAACCCAGAACAGAAATTCGGGTTTTTCTTCGTTGGCAAAGAGGTCGGCCATCACAGGTATTTGAAGTTCCAGGTTCTCTGCCCACTTCAGTCGGTCTTCAGGTGAGTATTGCCATGGAGCACCATTGTTCTCAATATTGCTGAATACGGTTTTAATCTCCCCGGGGGCATAGGCTTCTTCCATCACCAGAAATCTCCTGAGATCCATGATTAGAGTGGGATGATTGATGTTAATCGGGCACTCTTTGGCACAAGCATTACAAGTTGTACAAGCCCACAACTCTTCAACCGAAATATAATCTTTCAATAAGGCTTTTTGATCTGAATAGTCCCGTCCATCCTTCACCAGGCCTGGTCCTTTCTCTTTCATTCGGGCACGCACATCCATCATGATCTTCCTCGGAGAAAGTCTCTTGCCAGTCAGGTTAGCCGGACAAACAGATGTGCAGCGGCCACACTCTGTGCATGAAAGGGAGTCGAAATAGTTTTTCCAGCTGATATCCTCCACATCTTTCACCCCAAACCGTTCAACAGGTTCATCCGAAGACGGAGCGGAAAAAGCCGTATTTGGATCGAGCATCAGTTTCACCTCTTTTGTTACATGATCCATGTTGTCAAGCTTCCCAAGTGGCTCCAATCTGGAAAGAAACACATTGGGTACCGACATAAACACATGGAAATGCTTCGAATAGGGAAGCATGTTGGCAAAGATGAATATCAGCAGAATATGCGACCACCAGAAGACTTCATAGAGGATATGGAGGCTCTCTTGCGACATCCCGGAGAAGATCCCGGTCATGTACCGGCTTATAGGGTAGATGCCATAGACTGTTTCACCTGAAAGGTGCTGATAATCAAGATATGCGATATTCATACCCAGCAGGGAGAGCATCAGTAAAAGGATCATTGTCAGAGCCACATTTGCATCGA
>JACNKI010000226.1 GCA_014382125.1 Bacteroidota bacterium
TCATGAACCATTGAACGAAATGCATCCATCGTTTCTACCATATTATTTTGAATAATCGGATCGGTGATCCAGCGGGGGAATTTTGCCTTCTGATTAGAAAAGATCATATATTCTACACCTACTTTATTATTCCCCAGATCGGTGAAGCTCCAGGAGCCTTCCATGTGTGGGATCCGGTCAACACCATCAAATAGCTTCAGAAAAGCAGGCATCCCTGTCAGGCAAACAGTTGTGATCCCTTCCCCTGTATTTTCAGTAATCTCATATTTAATAATACAATCCTGGTTTCTCAATGGCCAGGGAAGACCGAACTGTATATAAGAATACCACTGACCAGGATTAACTGTTCTAACCCTGTAATAATCTTTGGTTCCTTTCATCCACTTGACAAAAGAAGCGTCATCGCAAAGGATGGATAAAACTTTTGAGACCGGTCCGTTGACAATATATTCAGCTTTAATCTGCCGTGCTGAACGGTCCTCTGTCACAGGGATCCACCTTGTTGATATGCGGATATCTGAAACATCCTTGACCAGCGCAAATTCACCTGGATTTCCTTTTTCGCTGGTTTTACTGGTTTCCATACCTTCATTTCCAGGCTTGAAAGAGGTACATCCGAGCAGAACCATAACTGCGATTAAAATTTTTGTTTTCATGGCTTAATTGTTTTGAATTTGTTAATGAACAAATGTAAAATGCCCTCATCCGATATCAGAATTGATATTTCAGGTAGCCTTTTTCAGATTTGGAAAAAATGCAAAAAAACTGGTCAGAACGGGAGCTTTATGAAAGAACTCATGAAAAAATCCCGGGATTGAGCATCTGATAGATGTCATTTTGGAAAGCGTGCAAAACAAAAACATGGAACCGGGAAAACCTGCAAAAAGAAAACATATCCAGAGGTGTCATATAGAATTTGTTGCAAAATATGCAAACGACGGAGAGTAGTTTAGTAAATTTTGCCAATAGAGTTCATCTCAGGCATTCTAAATTGGATTTTTCCAAAATCTCCCCCACCAGACCGGTAAGATTTTGCAGTTATTCATAATCCTGCTACCACATCATGCAAAAATCAATTTCACACCCAGCTGATGTAAGAGTATGTTTGTCAAGAGTCTGCGAATAAAAACAAAACAACCATGGAACCTAACCAACATACAGCGATCATTACTGGAGCCACGAGCGGGATCGGAAAAGCATTTGCGCACCGGTTTGCCGAAAATGGATTTAACCTGATCATAACGGGTCGGCGTCCTGAAGAGTTAAAAAATGTGGCGAAGACACTTTCGACAACATATAATATTATAGTAACCACATTTATTGGTGACCTTACCGATCCTCAAATCCGGCTGAATCTCTGTAACCTTATCAAAGAGACGGGGAAAATTGATGTACTTATCAACAATGCAGGATTCGGAATTGATCTCCCATTTTACGGAACCTGCATCACGGATATCAGTTCTATGATCAGCACACATATCGTAGCCACAACCGAAATAACTCATGCTGTTCTTCCGGAAATGATACGACAGAGAAAAGGGATAATCATTAATGTGTCGTCGCTCGGGGCTTTCATTCCCGGCCTGACGAGAAGCATGTACCTGGCCACAAAGTCATTTGTTCACTATTTCACTGAATCTCTTTCAGTGGAGGTCCGTCAGTTTGGAATTAACGTACAAAGTCTTTGCCCGGGAATGACCCGCTCTGATTTTCACAGGAATCATAACAATGCCGAACTGGAAAAGAAATTCGAATTGATAAAATTCATGACCCCGGAAGAGGTCGTTGATCAATCACTGAAGGCATTAAAAAAAAGACGCGTACTGTGTATCCCGGGAGCGCTGAACAAACTGTTTTTTGTCATTGCAAAAAGTCTTCCGTTATGGGTATTGCAACGGATTTCCGGGTTCAGAAACGAAGAGAGCATAGAACATACTCCGGTTAGTGTGCTCCCGGTTATAGCTTCAGTCGTTCATTGAACTGTCTACTGTCTACCGCCCACAATCAATTTCTTCCTAACCTTCCATTCCCTGCTTTTCAATTCAACAACATACATCCCTCGCGGAAGGTTTGTCACATCAAGCGTGTTATTCACAAGCACTTCCTCAAACACTTTCTTTCCTATTTGATTGTAAATAACTACTTCCTCGATTGTTATTCCTTCGTCGTTTGAAATTATCAGAATATCTTTTGCCGGATTAGGATAGATTGAGATTCCGGATTCGAAATTGAAGTCTGGCACCCAAACACCGCAGGCTGCTTCTACTTCTTCCTGGGTGTTGCAGCCTGTTGCGTTATCATGGATTACAATAGTTCCGTTCGGACTGACTATATAATCACATATACTTTGCACTTCGCAGGTGGATAACAAAGTGTTATAATAAATATGGAGATTGCTTATCGTGCCTGCATCAATATTATCCAACCCCGATAAACTGGTCAGGACATCGTTGCTTCTGATAGAAAGGTCTCCCCCGATGGAAGTTAGATTTTCCAGTCCCGATAAACTTGTCAGGGCATCGTTACCAAAAATCTCAAGTGCTCCTCCGAGGGAAATCAGTATATCCAATCCATCTAAATTGGTGATATCAATCCCATTGATTTCAACATTTCCTTCTAATTGAAAACAACCTGGATAATTGGATTGGAAATTATCAATCTCGGCTTGAGAGGAAAAATAATAGTTCCCATAAGGGAGACATGGTAACGTAATCCCACATGAAGTTGCAATTTCAGGTGGATTGTTGCAACCAGTTGCATTTTCATAGATGTCAACTATTCCATTAGGTGAGACCAGGTAATTGCATATGCTTTGCACATCACAAGTTGATAAAGAAGCGTTACTGTGAATGGTCAGATCATCGATAGAGGATGCTGCTATATTATCCAGTCCAGCTAAGCTTGTCAGGACATCATTGTTATTAATTGCCAGGTCTCCTCCGATGGAAGCTAAATTGTCCAGGCCCGATAAACTTGTAAGGGCATCATTGTGAACAATCCTGAGGCCTCCCCCGATGGAAGCTAAATTGTTCAGTCCTGATAAATTTGTCAAAACAGGATTACTCCCAAAAAGAATAGATCCAATCGTGAGGTCTCCCACGATGGAAGTCAATACAGTCAATCCGTTTAAATTGGTGATATCATCCCCATTGATTTCAACGTATCCTTCTATTTCATAACAACCGGGATTATTAGATTGAAAATTGTCAATTTGTGCCTGAGTTGTAAATGAAATTCCTTCAGGCAGACATGCTCTTGATAACACTGTAATTTGACAGAGAATCAGAACAAAAATGATAAGTGATAACTTTTTCATGGCTTTGTATATTAGGATTTATAATTGATGTTGCAGGCTATTCCTTTATTATCCAACGTTCATTTTGGATTAAAACCTCGTCGGGAAGGAAGTCCCAATTCATGTCATTAAACTCAATGATCTTATCTGCAAATTTAATGACTTCAGCACAAGTAGGTTTAACTGAATCATTTTTTATTTTTTTGGTTACTATAAATAATCCCGGTTCGATTACTTTTCGAATAGAATTCGACTCTATCACAATCAAGGCATTATTCGGTATTCTTCTCATAAGAGCATCCATCCCTTTTTCTAAAGAATTTCTGTCCACGATCAACAGATAAGCCCGTTTAGCGCCTGCTTTCAGCATTCTTGAGGTGTCTTTGAATGTATCAGTTTCCGTTTCCTCAATGATGTTATAATCGCCAATTAACGAGTCGCATAAACCACAGCTTTCCAGATCTCTATGGCATTTTACTTCATTCTTATCTACAGGGATTATTTTGACCGCGATTATTTCTTTCTGAGCTGCATGTTTTTCAATTATTCTGCAGGCAAACTCCGTTTTGCCTGTATTTCTGCCTGTGGATCCTATGATTAAAAGATTTGGTTTCATGGTCATTCAGTCGGTCTTTAGATAAAATTATAGCTTATTCCTTTGACTTAGTTCCGGAAGAAGCTCCGGAAAATGCAAGGGCTTCGATCAACACGTATGCTGCCTGGAGATAGGATGTCGGGCAGAGCGGAAAACATTCCATGCAGCGGCTGCACTCCTTAGCGGCAATTTCCGGAATGAAACTTATCTCCTTCTTTATTCCTCTGTCGACAAATCCAACAGCGTTCAGTTTTTTCACTTCGGCACAATATCTGACACATAACCCACAATGAATGCAAAAAGAGGCCTCTTTTTCAAAACGATCTTTGTCGGCATCATATTCCTGTGCCAGATCCTGCAATTCAGGGGAATCCGGGGCATGAGCCAGCAAGAGCTCCAGAATGGTTTTACGAATTCGATCTATCTTCTCAGATTGGGTTCTCACGACTAAGTTTTCTTCAACCGGATAAACGCAGGAAACAACGAGCTTCGTATTCCCGCCAGACTCTATTTCTACAAGGCAAAGCCGGCAACCACCAAAAGGTTCCAGTTTTTCGTGATAACATAGTGTAGGTATTGATATCCCGATCCGTTGAGTTGCTTCAAGGAGAGTCATCCCTTCTCTTGCTATCACCTCTTTTCCGTCAATCTGTAAACGGATTTCACTCATTTTTCTTTACTCTTTTTTATGATCATTCTTTGTTCTTCAGGGACATGAGAAGGAACCGGCTCGCCAGAAATCTTCTTCACCGCATCAAATTTAGCGGGGCAAACTTCAAAGCAATTTCCGCAATTTGTGCATTTCTCCTGATCAACTATATGAATCATTTTCTTGCCCCCGTCAATCGCATCGGCAGGGCAATTTTTAAG
>JACNKI010000041.1 GCA_014382125.1 Bacteroidota bacterium
CCAGACTACTGCCAAGGGCTGTAGAGAGATTGATCCGTTGAGATTCACCTCCTGACAGGGTAGAGGAGAGGCGATTCAGGTTCAGGTACCCCAGCCCTACATCACTCAGGGCCTCCAGCCTGTTATTGATTTCGGTCATGAGCCGTTTTGCGACAGATTGGTCGTACCCATTCAGCTTCAGGTTCATGAAGAACTTCTGAAGTTCCTCTACCGGCATCAGGACCAAGTCGTTGATCGATTTGTCGTTGATTTTCACATAGGATGCATCTTTGCGGAGGCGTGTGCCGTCGCATTCCGGACAGATGGTTTTCCCGCGGTAGCGGGACATCATTACACGATACTGGACTTTATAATTCTGGCTTTCAATAAATTCGAAGAATCGGGTTAGCCCTTTGAAGTAGTTGTTACCATTCCACAGTAATTCCTTCTGTTTCTCAGTTAATTCGTAAAAAGGTTTGTGAATGGGAAAATCAAATTTGTAAGCATTAATAGTAAGCTCCTTCTTCCATTCACTCATCTTTTCACCACGCCAGCAGGCGATTGCATCGTCGAATATGGAAAGACTTTTATTTGGCACAACCAGATCTTCATCAACTCCGATCACACTCCCGAAGCCTTCGCAGTATTTGCATGCGCCATAAGGATTGTTGAAACTGAAAAAGTTTGATGTAGGCTCTTCAAATGTGATTCCGTCAGCTTCAAATTTACTGGAGTAATGATGGCGCCGTGTCCTGCCGTTGCTGTACTCTGCAATACAATCGCCATGGCTCTCGAAAAAGGCTGTCTGGACCGAATCGGCCAAACGGTTAGACAGATCTTCGTCATCAGGCTGGATGGTCACTCTGTCGACGACAAGAAACAGCTCTTTATACTGACAATCGTTTTGCTCCAATGCCTCTTCGATCCGGATGATCTGGCCATCAACCATCACGCGGTTGAAGCCCTGTTGCAGAAGCACTTTACATTTGGATTTGAGATCACCATTGGTAGGCAGTCCATTGAGTGGGGAGAATATCGTTGCTTTTGTTCCCTGGGATTGCTTGAGGATGGCATCCACCACATCGGATACGCTGTCGCGTTTTACCAGCTTCCCGGAGACTGGACTATAGGTCTTACCAATCCGGGCATACAGCAGTTTTATATATTCATAGAGTTCTGTGGAGGTGCCGACGGTTGATCTCGGATTTAAGGCGTTGACCTTCTGTTCAATAGCAATGGCAGGAGCGATCCCGGAGATGGAGTCCACTTCCGGCTTGCTCATTCGTCCAAGGAATTGACGTGCATAGGCGCTCAGGCTCTCGACGTAACGGCGTTGTCCGTCGGCATAAAGTGTATCGAATGCCAGTGACGATTTACCGGATCCGGAGAGGCCTGTGATCACCACAAACTTGTTCCGGGGTATTGCCAGGCTGATATTTTTCAGGTTGTTGACCCGGGCGCCCTTGATAATGATGTAATTACGAGGGTTAAGGTTTTTCAAACTTCTCATTGTATCTTCCCGCAGAAACTGCGAAATTAACAAGAAAATTTGCTTTTCATTTTTTTTTCTTTATTTTTGCTGCAACCTTTACCTAAAAGGGGCGTATTATAAATAGCTAATCACCGCGCTTCCGCGCACAATCAACAGGAGGGACAATATCGGCTAGACTTCTACTCTTTTTTGACTAAAAAGGAGGTCCCATGAAAACCAAGGCAATCAGTGATCAAGAGCTGATTGGCAGGTATATAGCCGGTCACGAGTCTGCCCTCGAACAGTTGGTCCGTCGCCACAAAAATCGTGTCTTTGCTTATATCCTTATGATCGTAAAAGATAAGGAGTTAGCTGAAGATCTATTCCAGGACACATTCATTAAGGTGATCAATACGATCCGATTAGGTCATTACAAAGAGGAGGGAAAATTCATTCAATGGGTGATGCGTATTGCGCATAACCTCATCATCGACTATTTCAGGAAAGCGAAACGGATTCCGGTGATCGAGAACAAGGATGAATACGATATCTTTGACAAAATTCGCCTTCCCGTGGAGTCTGTCGAAGAGATGATGATCACAGAGCAGATCCACAAGGATGTAAAGCGCCTGATTGAATACCTGCCGAAAGAGCAGAAAGAGGTGTTGGTCATGAGACACTACGGTGATATGAGTTTCAAGGACATAGCAGAGGTCACGAACGTAAGTATCAACACTGCTCTAGGTCGGATGCGGTATGCCCTGATAAATCTCAGAAAACTGGTGCGGGAAAAAGAGGTTATATTGACAGTTTAGGCACAACTCACCAGTTCGCCAATTCACGAGTTCACCAGTTCACCGGTTTTTTTTCCAACAGATAAAATAAGTCAAAACTTATTCCGTTCCATAGGTATGAAATATTGTCAAACCATAAATCACGCCTATGAAGCGAAACTCTACGTTTTTTTTCGGAAACTCTGTATCAGATGGGGGGTCAGATCCTTATGATCAGAAAAACAACAAAAGCGTTTCTCCCAGGGAATATGTGATCAGGAATATTCTGAACTACTCGAAATCCTTGTCAATCTTAAAAACTCATCGAACCGGCACGATCACCCTGGTGATGAACTAAAAAAGAGGCTGCCTTAACCAATTAAGACAGCCTCTTCTTTTTTTACTTGTTGTAGTTACATCCGCTCTTCTTTTATCCTCGCCTTCTTACCTCGCAACTTCCTCAGATAGAAAATCCGCGCCCTTCTGACTACTCCTCTCTTGTTGACGACTATCTTTTCAATGAAAGGAGAAAAGATCGGAATAATCCGCTCAACACCAATATTTCCTGAGATTTTCCTTATTGTGAATGTCTTTGTAGCTCCTTTTCCGGAAAGCTGAAGAACGACTCCCTGAAAATTCTGGGTACGTTCTTTGTTACCCTCTTTGATTTTATAATGAACGGTAATCGTGTCACCTGCTTTAAAAACCGGAAACTCTTTCTTTTCAACAAAATTCTCCTCAACGTAATTGATAACCTCAGCTTTATTCATCACTTATTTTCCGTTAACATATTGTTTTGAAAAGGGAGTGCAAATATAGAAATTTTTTCATTACACAAGCCAGAGAGAGGGATAATTTTCCGAAAAAAGGACAAGGAATTCCGCTTACTCTTCATCAAGTAACCCCGGTCGGCGTTTGCGTGTTCGTTGGAGTGATTGCTCGTGCCTCCATTTCGCTATCTCCTTATCATTGCCAGAGAGGAGAATCTCAGGAACAGTGTAACCGCGGAAGTCGAAGGGCCGTGTGTAGACGGGAGGTGAGAGCAGGTTATCCTGAAACGAGTCGGAGAGGGCAGAAGTTTCATCTCCCAGGACACCAGGGATAAGCCTTATCACTGTATCGACCAGGACTGCTGCAGCTATCTCACCGCCGGAAAGCACATAGTCGCCGATAGAGATTTCACGCGTGATGAAATGTTCCCGGATGCGTTCATCAATGCCTTTGTAGTGGCCGCACAGTAACATCAGGTTCCGCGTTATCGAGAGCCGGTTCGCCGTCTGCTGATTGAATAGTTCGCCATCCGGACTTAGATAGATCACTTCATCATATGATCTCGCCGCTTTAAGCTTGTCGATACACCTGGCGATGGGTTCAGCCATCATCACCATGCCTGCTCCTCCGCCATAAGGATAATCATCCACCCGTTTGTGCTTATTGGTGCTGTATTCACGGAAGTTGTGGAACCGGATCGTGATGAGGCCCTTCTCTTTTGCGCGCTTGATAATAGAATGGAGGAATGGCCCTTCAAACATTTCCGGAAAGATAGTTAGAATATCAATCTCCATGTCAGACTTCTATTTTATTGTGAAAGAGCAATGTAGTGCTCTCCGACTGGCAGTTGAGTGGTTCATCTGCCTGGAACTCAATCGAGGTTTCCAGCGGATGCTCGTTGTTGTTTGTAATAAAGCATTTCCCACTATATTTAGCTTCATCATCAATGATCGATACTGCATAAATACCATCCGGTGGAATTAGCTTATGCTCCTCTTCCAGTTGAATGGAATAGCGGTCAGGGTTTATTCGGGATGGTTTAGGTATAACTTGCCGACAATTTCCTGAGATGATGAAGTTGTGATCGAGGTAGCGGTTTGCTTTCCGGATATCTCCCTTTATCAGGGCTTTTCGGATGGAGACAGAACTCACTGTTTCCTGCTGGATATCCTGTTCCGGGATCTGCTCCACTTCAAATCCATACTGCTTCCCTAATTGCATCATCAACTCAGTATCTCCCTCCCGGTTATGACCGAAGTGATGGTTATAACCTGTGACGATTTTGCGTGGGTGTATTTTCTTCAATAAAATGTCTCTGACAAAGCTGACGGATGAAATTTTACTGAATTCCAGCGTGAAGTTGGCAATGATCAGGTGGTCTATCCCTGCTTTGGTGAGAAGTTCGAGTTTCTCCCGTTGCGAGCTGATCAGCTTCAGGTTTTTTCCATATGTATCCGGATAAAGGACCTGTCGTGGGTGTGGATGAAAGGTGATCAGTACTGTCTCCCCTCCGATATCAAAAGCGATCTTTTTCAGACGTTCCAGGATCACTTTGTGACCGTTATGGACCCCATCAAAGGATCCTGTTGTTACGACTGCATTTCGTATTTCCTCCAGATTGTTGAAGTCGTAGTGAATGTTCAAGCCGGCCTTTCTTATTTGAAGCGTTCGTCGTTTTTCTTAGCGAAGAATGCTACTTTTTCGAGGGAGGTTATCATGTCATACTCTTCAAGGTAGA
>JACNKI010000128.1 GCA_014382125.1 Bacteroidota bacterium
CTGTGATCCTCCCGCCTGCGGCGGGATGCTCTGAACCAGCTGAGCTATGCTCCCGAAAGGGTCGGCAAAATTACTGCTTTTTTACTTTATTAAAAAGGAAGAGAGAAAATTTCTAAATCCGAATATCTAAATTCGAAATAAATTCCAAGTTCCAATGATCAAATAACAAATGATGATCAAATCCCAATGGTCAAAACTCCAAACAAATCAATTTCCCCTCTTTTTGAACAATTGAGTTTTGAAAATTTGAAATTGTTTAGAATTTAGATATTCTTATTTGGAATTTGAATCCTGGAACTTCTTTGAGATTTGTGTTTTGGAATTTCGTGCTTCTTAAAACGGGTACCCTATCCCAAAGTTCCAGACAATATCTTTAAACTGGAGTTTATCGAAATACCATCTGTTCCCGGGCGCTGATGGCATTCGAATAGGGATTGCCGGATCGAGGCGGAAAATGAAGAATTTGAAATCGAGCCGAAGTCCAATGCCGACATCAATCCCAAGTTCGGAGACAAACGTATTAAATTTGAAAACTCCTCCAGGAAGATCAGGAGATTTATGCAACAACCAAACGTTTCCGATATCTGTGAAGAGAGCGCCTTTCAGGAAACCGTATATCGGAAACCGATATTCTATCTGAAGCTGAAGTTGCATATCGCCGAGTTGGCCGAAATTCTGACTGACCGTGTCGTTATGGAAGGTGCCCGGCCCCAGGTCTCCCATCCGCCATCCCCGCATATCATTCGCTCCTCCGGCAATGAATGCTTTCTCAAAAGGGAGCACCTTGGAGTTTCCATAGGGGATCCCGATCCCTCCATAAAATCTGTATACAACTGAGTAGCCTTTCCCAAACTGATTGTAAAACCGGAAATCGAGATCAGGCCTGATATATTGCGAATAGGGGATTGCAAAGAGAGTAAATTGTCCCTGGTCGTTTTTAGCTGTTTTGAAGAGGCTGGTAATGCCATAAAGAAGATTTCCTGAAGTCTCGAAGTTAGTCCGGATGTAGATAAAATTTCGATGTGCTCTGATGTCCTGGTTACTGAACGTAAGTGTGTATTTCAGTCCGGCGATCATATGATCTGTATACTGATTCTTAAAACGTTTGTCTTGCAGGGAGTCAAGCTTCCTTGTGAACTCCGGACTGGGGAAGACTTTCACTAGAAGTACTTCAATGGGATTCAGTCTGTGAGAAAGTTGTGGATTCTGAATCCAGTCATAACCGAATGAAAGGTTGACGATATGCCGGTAATAGTCGGGATCCCTTTTCTGCTGAAAGTTATATCCGGCACTTAAGATGGTCTTTGGTCTAAACGACCTTGATAGTTTCTCCTGTTTGATTGGAATTAGGAATTGTGGAAATGTGATACTGGTGTTGATCCCCATCTCAAGGGTATTGAAAAGTCCGCCTCCCCCGCCACCAGCTTGCATTTGTGCCGAGCCAGTGAGTGTGATTTTGAACATCTGGGCGCCCCGGAAGATGTTCCGGTTTGAATAGCCGATGTTACCTGCAATGCCAAATGCACCTCCCGAATTGGTCCCATCTGTACTCCAGGTGAGCGCTTGTCCGGCCGCTTTAGCCATTCTAATCTTACAATCAAGCAGGTTATGTGTTTCCAGGATCGTATCCGGTTTATACTTAGCATCATCAAAATCGATGTTGATAAATCGAAATGTTTGGAGTCCCGAGAGTCGAGAGTATGTTTGGTCAATCTCTTTCAGGTTATACCATGTATCAGGTTCTACCAGGATATTTTGTGCAATGGTGCGTGGTCGGACCTTCATTTTTTCCCGATAGAGAAAGTAATAGGTAATGGAGGTTCTCCCTCTGAACGGATCTTGATATGTTGAGACCAGGGTGTCGTATCTCAGTGTGCCAGCTTTTTCATTGTCAAACTGCGAATTGACGTAGATGTTATGGATCATATAACGGCGATGTTTCGCTTCGGTTACCATTCCGAATTCCTTTAGCGACGGAACAACGGGATTGAGTAGTTCAATCGTTACATCCATCTGATGCTTGTTCAGTGTGCTGTCGATCTGGAAGACAATATAGGCTGTTGTGAAACGGTAATACCCATGATTTAATAGCGTAGTTGCAATCCGGGTTCGCTCTTTATCCAGCGTATAGGCGTTGTAGTTCAATCCTCTTTTGATCAAGCATTTGGAAGAGTCTTTATAGACAAATCTGGCCAGTGTCGTATCACTGATCGACCAGGTAAGGGTACTAATTGTATAAGGTTGTGTCGTGTGAATTTTATAATAGACTTTGGCTTTCTTCTTCCGGTAGGAAATGTTGTCTGTGAGAACAGAATTGAAGTAGCCGATATTGTTCAGGTAGAGGCCCATCTGTTTCTTGCTGATGGTAACCAGACTGGTATCCAGGATCACTGGTTCGGAACCGATTTTAGTCCGGAGCCATTTTTTGAATTTTGTCTCTTTCCCCTTGCTTCCCCAGTTGTATAAGGCGATCCCGGGCCTGAAAATCCAGAGGAATCTTGAATTGGGAGTTTGCTGCAAATATCCGCTCAAATCATCGGAAGATACTTTCTTGGCATTGACCTTAATTTTATTTTTCACCAGCAGATAGTCACCTTCCCGTATATTTTTCGTGACATTGCAGGCTCCAAGGAGAAGGAGCGTACTTATCAGAATCAGGAGTGCCGGACGGGAGTTGAATGTCAAATGGATCAAGATTTATTTCAACACAAAGTTAGTGATAAAGATACTTAGCTTGATGTCATGAAGTTGCTTTTGATGCATTCAATGGGGTGTTGATTTATATGGATAAATTGAAGCGTTCGGGGTGGCGGGCAGTTTTGTTCTGATAGAACTCCTTAATAAAGATCATATCTTTTTGATAGTCGCCGGTTGGATGAAAGACGGGACCGATACCCCCGGTTTTATTTCCGTAGTCGATATATGAGAGAGCAAGGGGTATTTTGGCTTGCAAGGCGATAACGTAAAAACCCTTCTTCCAGTGTTCAACTCGGCGGCGAGTACCTTCCGGAGTAATCACGACAACCAGGGAGTCGTGTTCCTGAAACAGTTTGACAACCTGTGTAGCCATGTTGCTTTTGTATTTTCCCCGGGCTACAGGTAGCCCTCCAAGCTTTGTTAACAGCAATCCTAAAGGAAAGAAGAAAGCCTCTTTCTTGATCAGGAACCGGATATTTACTTTAATGGCCCAGAATGTCAAGCGACCGACGACAAAATCCCAGTAGCTGGTATGGGGAGCTGAGACCACTATAGCTTTGTCAACTCCCTCCGGAAGCGCCCCGTTCGTATTCCAGCCGAACAGTTGAAGAATCTTTTTTGACAACCATCTAAGCATCGTCTAATTTCTGTAAAAAATTAGTTGATATGTAATTATCGACATTCAGACAGACGTTTGTAGAGAATTCAACTGCCGTTGTGATGATCTTTTTCCAAACCTGTTCGGAAGCAGGGATACGGGTCTCACCCGGAAGATGAAAGAGTGAGTAGATCAGACCGGCATTGAAAGCATCTCCTGCTCCAATAGTACTGACAGGAGCAATCTCCGGGGCAGGAAAGTGTAGATGGAGTTCATCAGTCAGCACTTCCACTCCCTCTTTACTTTTTGTATAGATAAGTGTATTTCCTCCATGATCTATAATCTCTTTATATGCACTTACTGCATCCGGTACATCAAAAATATGGAGAAAATCCTCGGCTGATCCCCGGGTGATTTCTGCCAGGCTAATATTCTCCATAATCCATGGGCTGAACTGAGGTAGTTGTTTGATATGTGGTTTCCTGAAGTTTGGATCGTAGAGCAGGAAGGCCCCTTTTTGTTTGGCTTTTAGTAGAAATTTCCAAAGAGGTTGGCGTACGTCATGATCAATGGAGTAGAAGGAGCCGAACAACACGATGTCTCCTTTTTTGGCTTCCGGAAACCGGATCGTTAACCGTTTGTCAGGAAACTGCCGGTAAAAGGTGTAAGTGGCATTCCCATTTTCGTCAAGAAAAGCGAGAGAGATTGCGGTCTTTCCTTCTGTAAACCGGTCTACATACCTTATATCCACACCATTCTCCCGGAGGGCATCGTGAATCAGGTCGCCAGCTGCGTCCTGGCCAAAGTCACTGATTAGTATAGGTTGCAGGCCGGCTCTTCCCAGCGAGACGGAGGTGTTAAGCATGGAGCCTCCCGGTTTGGCTCCAATCGGAACCTTGTCTGTGAAAATAATGTCCAGAACAGTTTCGCCGATGCAAAAGATGTTTTTCATTAATACTCAATATCCAGGTCGAGTTGCTCTTTCAGTTTATTAAGCGCCGGATTTTTTTCGGCCATCTTCTCAAACTTCTCTTTATCCGTATAAGGCTTGAGCTCTTTTTGGTTCTCCCGGATCCGAGTTTTCAGTTTGATCTGAAAGTTGTCCAGTTTTTGTTTCAGAAAATCGAGCAGATCCTCTTTTTTCAGGCTTAACTCCTCTTCCAGGATCCGGTTATCGATCTCCAGTTCAATTTGCCAGTTTTCCTTCAAAACCGGCTCTCTTGATGTTAGTGTCGTGAATAGATGCGGGAAATCCACCTTCAGACTGGAAGCAAATTCATTCCAGTAGCTTTTTAAGTCCTCTTGCGTAAAAGGAGATGTAGCTGTGTTATTTTGTACCTGGGAATCACTTTCTGTATCTTTTTTAGGCTTCCCGGAGTCTTTGATCGAGAAGGTTCCTGGGATATCATTCCCGGGGCGGTTCATGTCAACGGGTTTAGCTTCCGGTTTGGGTTTTGGCAGAGGTTGTTTTTGTGATTGTGGTGTTTCTATCCCAATTGAACACATCTGCATCAACGCGAGTTCAAGGTGAAGCCGCTTGTTGTTGCTGATCTTATAATTCAGATCACATTTGTTGTTGATATCAAGTACTTTCAAGAGCGTATCGGTGAGGCAGATTGCTGCCTGCTCCTGATATCGTTTACGGATATTGGGTGCAGTCTCAAGCAGTTTCATCGTCACCGGATCCTTACATACGAGTAAATTCCGGATATGTTCCCCGAAGCCGATCAGAAAATGCTGCCCGTCAAATCCTTTGTCCAGGATCTCATTGATAGTGACCAGGGTTCCTGAAATATCGTGATTCAGGATCTGTTCAGTGATCCGGAAGTAGTAGTCGTAATCGAGGATATTCAGGTTCTGAAGGACGATCTTATAGGTCAGTTCATCTCCTGTAAAGCTAACCAGCTGGTCAAAGATCGAAAGAGCATCTCGCATGGCCCCATCCGCTTTCAGGGCGATGATGTGCAGCGCATCTTCTTCGGTTTTGATCTGCTCTTGCTCCGCTACATATTTCAGGTGTCCGGCAATATCATCGACGGTAATACGCCGGAAGTCAAAGATCTGGCAACGGGAGAGGATCGTTGGAATTATTTTATGTTTTTCCGTGGTGGCGAGGATAAATTTGGCATATTCGGGTGGCTCTTCCAGGGTTTTCAGAAAAGCATTGAAAGCGGAAGCTGAAAGCATGTGAACCTCATCGATGATATAGACCTTGTATTTACCCATTTGAGGAGGGATCCGAACCTGGTCTACCAGATTCCGGATGTCGTCGACCGAGTTGTTGGAGGCGCCATCGAGCTCATAGATGTTGAATGAAGCATTTTCGTTAAAAGAGATGCATGAAGAGCATTTATCACAGGCTTCGGCGTTGTCTGAGAGGTTCTCACAGTTGATGGTCTTTGCCAGAATACGGGCACAGGTTGTTTTGCCAATTCCTCTCGGGCCGCAAAACAGAAAAGCCTGAGCCAGCTGATTATGAATGATAGCGTTTTTCAGTGTGTTTGTGATGGAAGCTTGTCCCACCACTGTGTCGAAGGTTTGCGGGCGGTATTTACGGGCTGATACAATGAAGTTTTGCATATTGTTAAAATCCGGTCAAATGGTCATTCAAAAGTACGAAAGTTTTTGATTTTTGTGTAATTTGGCTCATTCAACACATCGGATTATGCTGTTGATTTTTACATCTTCCATCTCCACTCGCCTGCGGTATATCGTACAGCTTCTTTTTGAAGATATCTATGGTCTGAAGACGGAATTTACCCTCTCGGCGGAGGAGTATTTGCAATACGCAGGTCCAAAGGTAGCTTATGGCAAGGTGGATCCGGGAGAGGGGTTGTTTATGGAGGCTTCCGGATTGTTATTTGAGCAAACTATTTTTTCGCATGAAGTGCCTGTTCGCATGCACCGGGAGACACCTGTTCTCTTTGAATCTGTTGCAAAGCATGACGGATTCCCGTTTGACCTGCTTGCAGCTTCTTTCTACCTGGTGTCGCGATATGAGGAGTACCCGTCAGTGAAATTCGATAAACACGGCCGCTTTCCAGCGAGTGACAGCCTTGCCTATCGGGGCGGATTTCTGGAGAAGCCAATAGTGAATATCTGGTTGAAGTTGTTTATTGAAAAGTTGCGTCAACTTTATCCCGGTCTGATGACACACCAGCGGTCATACCGGTATCTCCCAACGATCGATATCGACCACGCGTATGCATACAAATTCAGGACACTTCACAGGACGATAGTCGGGATAGGACGTTCGTTTACACGGGGACACCTGCTTGAGGTAGCAGATCGTTTTCGGGTACTGGCCGGATTAAGGTCTGATCCGTATGACAACTATACGTTTATCAGGGATCTGCATGAACTTCATGATCTGCCAACACTCTGGTTTCTGTTGTTTGCCGATTACGGGGGCGACGATAACAACATACCTGTCCATGGACGCGGGCTTTCCCGCCTGGTGAAAGATCTTTCCAGCTGGTCGGAAGTAGGGATTCACCCTTCTCTCTCTTCAAATAAGCATGTTAAGAAGTTGAAACAAGAGATCCACGGGCTTTCTCTTCTTACGGGTAAAGAGATCACCAGAAGCCGCCAGCATTTTCTTAAATTCTCCTTTCCATCCACTTTCCAGCAGCTTGGTGAAATGGGTATTAAAGATGAGTTTTCAATGGGGTACGCTTCTCATCCGGGATTTCGGGCTGGTATTGCCTACCCCTTCCGTTTTTTTAATCTCTCCACTAATATGTCTACTGAAATTTATATCCACCCGGTTTCACTCATGGATGTTACATTCCGGGATTATATTCATACTGGCCCGGAAGAGAGTCTTGAAAGAATAAAACAAATGATCAGGCAGGTTCGTTCCTGTAATGGTGAACTCATTAGCCTCTGGCACAATGAAAGCCTTTCCGATTATGGAAGATGGAAGGGGTGGCGTCGTGTATATGAACAAATGGTAGCCCTGGCGGCAGAATAGCACAAGATGATCAACTACCTGAAACATACACAGATTGATAAATTCCGCTGGGACCAATGCATCCGGAAGTCTGTTAACTCAATGGTTTATGGATTTTCATGGTATCTCGACCTGGTTTCACCGGGATGGGATGCCCTGATGGAGGATGACTACACGAGTGTGTTTCCACTCACACACAAGCAGAAACTCGGTTTCCGGTATCTGGCTCAACCGTTTTTTACCCAGCAATTGGGGCTCTTTACAACGGGACATCTAACACAGGATCACGTTACCCGTTTTCTGGATTCCATCCCGGCAAAGTTCAAGCTGATTGAGATCCATCTCAACTCTATGAATAAAGTAGATCCGGAGAAGTATGAAGTAGTTTCCCGTATCAATCACGAACTTGAGTTGATGTACACCTATGAGGAGCTATCCCGGAATTATTCCAAGAACACGCGGCGCAATCTCAAAAAGGCGATGGATGTCGGGATTGAGATCTGCAGGAAGGTCAGTATAGATGAGCTTGTCGTATTGTTTCAAATGAACTTTGGACAGAAAGAGGGAAAGCTGTGTAACCGGGATTACCTGACAATTAAGAAGCTAATTGAGTATAGCCAGAAACGGGCTTCAGGTATTCTGCTGGGTGCAGGCAGCCAGGAAGACCAGCTGAATGCAGGCGCTTTTTTCCTGAAAGACCAGAACAGGTTTATCTTGTTGTTTGCTGCTTCGGATCTCAATGCACGTCAAAACGGATCGATGTTTTTATTGCTTGACGCGTTCATTCGGGAACATGCCAACCAGCCATTATTACTCGATTTTGAAGGGGGGAATGATCCCAATCTGGGTCGTTTCTACAAAAGCTTCGGAGCACGGGAAACGACCTACCCATTTATCCGGGTTTCACGGATTCCTTTTTTGTAACCTGCTTCGTTGAAGCTGAATTTTCGTATCTTTGTTTGAAATGAATCTTACATTAAAATCAAAATTATTAACAGATGAAATCCACTTCTGCTGTTCGGATCCTTAGTCAATCCCATTCGGTTTTAAACCAGTATATTGCTGAGATCCGGGATATTGATATACAACAGGACAGCCAGCGGTTCCGTAACAATCTTGAACGGATCGGGCAGATCTTTGCTTATGAGATCAGCAAAGAGCTGGTTTATGAAGAGAAGGAGGTTGTTACCTCACTTGGGATTGCAAACGTGCCGGTACTAATTCAATACCCCGTGCTTGCAACAATCATGAGAGCCGGCTTGCCTTTCCATCATGGTTTTCTGAATGTATTTGACCGGTCTTCCAATGCCTTTGTTTCCGTTTACCGGATGCCGCATAAAGATGGTTCTTTCAGTATGAGTGTGGAGTATGCTTCTACCACACCCATCGACGGCAAAGTCCTGATTATTTGTGATACCATGATAGCTTCAGGATCTTCCATAGTCTATACATATAAAGAGCTGCTCGCGAAAGGCAAGCCGTCACATATCCATATTGCAACAATTCTTGCCAGTATGGAAGGGTTGAATCATTTAAAGAAGTCGCTGCCAAAGAAGAATGTTACGATCTGGATGGGCGATGTGGATGAAGAACTCACAGCTCAACTCTTCCTGGTACCAGGCCTGGGTGATGCCGGTGATCTGGCCTTTGGAGAGAAAAACTGAAAACCGACTTTCTGATGAAACGAACTCTTGTCATTGAAAATATAAAGGTTTCTCTTGCTTCGATCAAGAGCCACCTGTTGAGAACCATTTTAACTATCCTGATCATTGCCTTCGGTATTATGGCCCTGGTAGGTATTTTGACAGCAACCGACTCAATAAAATATTTTTTAACGCAGAACTTCTCCATGATGGGGTCCAACACGTTTACTATCCGGAACAGGACCTTGAACATTCATATTGGAAATCAGGTGAATAAGCAGAAAAGGTTTGAGCCAATCACACTTGATCAGGCTCTGGAGTTCAAGGAGAGGCTTGAATTTCCGGCTTATACATCCGTTTATACATATGCTACCGGCATCGCTACAGTTAAATTTAAGTCCAACAAAACAAATCCGAATACCCGTGTGATCGGAGTAGATGACAACTATATAGTCACGGCTGGTGAAGAAATCGAAGAGGGAAGGAACTTCACCGCGGATGAAGTTTTTTATGGCTCACCCGTCGTGATCATCGGCCCGGAGATTGCTAAGAATATCTTCAAGAACAGAGAGGATCCAGTCGGAAAAGTCATCTCTGTTGGCTCCGGAAAGTATCGTATAATAGGTGTATTGAAGGAGAAAGGATCTGGTATGGGAATAAATAACGACCGGAGTTGTTTCATCCCGTTGAATAATGTCAGAGTCTACTTTCCACGACCTAACATGTCGTTCAACATCAACGTAATGGTCAATAACCCTGAGATGCTTGATGCCGGAGTAGGAGAGGCAACCGGCTTGTTGCGTAATATCCGGAAGGTGCCTGCAGGATTGGAAGAGTCGTTTGATATCGTCAAAAGTGATGAGATAGTCAAGTTGCTCATCGAGAATATCCGCTATGTCACCGTGGCAGCTACAATTATTGGATTGATCACAATGATGGGTGCAGCGATCGGACTGATGAACATCATGTTGGTATCTGTGACTGAGCGAACCCGGGAAATAGGGATCCGGAAAGCTATCGGAGCGACCCGGCTCCTGATCCGGAACCAGTTCCTGGTAGAAGCTATCGTTATTGGACAGCTGGGTGGGGCTCTAGGGATTATACTCGGGATCCTGATCGGCAATATAATCTCCCTGGCTATCGGAAGCGCTTTCATTATTCCCTGGGTCTGGATCATTACCGGTGTTCTGATCTGCTTCGCCGTAGCCCTGATCTCCGGTATCTATCCGGCAACCAAAGCAGCCAATCTCGATCCCATCGAATCCCTCCGTTACGAATAGTATTCTCTGATGGATGTGAACCGAATCAGAACCTTGCTCCTGGAAGAGTTTCCTCACGAGACAACAGAAGGGCAGGAGCAGTTGATGGGAGAACTGGCTGTGTTCTTAACGATCTCCTGGAAAAAAGCCAATGCCCTCTTCATCCTGAAGGGATATGCCGGAACCGGAAAGACAACAGTTGTCAAAGCACTGGTGAATGTCCTGCCAGCTCTACAAAAACGCACAGTGCTTATGGCCCCTACCGGTCGCGCTGCTAAGGTGATGGCAGGGTATACTGGTAAACAAGCACATACAATTCACCGGAAGGTTTATTTTGCCTGGACCAACAAGGAGGGTCAGATCGAGATGAAATTACAAAAGAATCTCCATCGCCATACCCTTTTTATCGTCGACGAAGCCTCCATGATCCAGCATACCCTGCCTGTTGAGGGTCAACTTTTTCCTTCCCGGAATTTGCTGGATGACCTGTTCGGCTATGTCAAATCCGGTGAAAACTGTCGTTTGCTTTTCATCGGGGATGCAGCCCAGCTTCCTCCGGTCGGATTGGATTACAGCCCGGCACTCGATGCAGCTTTTCTGAAAAACGGATACGATATGGAGATCGACTCTTTTGAGCTAACTGAAGTAGTTCGGCAATCGAAGAAGTCGGGGGTCCTGATAAACGCTACCCGGATCCGTGAGCAGATCATGAACCAGGAATTGAAATTCCCCATGTTCCGCACAGAAAGATTCCCCGATGTCTATCGTATCAGCGGTACGGATCTGGAAGAGATGCTGAATCAGGCATATGCCGGTGAGGGGAGGGAGAATAACGTAGTGGTTTGCCGTTCAAACAAACGAGCCAACATCTTTAATCGCGAGATCCGGAAGCGTATTCTCTTTTTGGATGGAGAGATCACTACCGGTGACTACCTGATGGTGGTGAAGAACAACTATTTCTGGCTGCCGGTTGAATCCTCAACTGGTTTCATCGCCAACGGGGATATTGTGGAAATTACACGGATCAGAACCTTTGAAGAGTTGTATGGTTTCAGGTTTGCCGATATCACCATCCGCTTTCTCGACTATCCGGATGAGAAAGAGTTGGATGTGAAAATTCTGCTGGATACGTTGACATCTGAATCTGCAGCTCTGACTCAACCGGAGAACAATCGGCTTTTCAACACGGTGATGGAAGACTTTGCCGACACCCCGTCCCGTCGCGGGCGGGTGGAGAAGGTGAAAGCGAGTCCTCATTTCAATGCGTTACAGGTGAAATTCGCATATGCTCTGACCTGCCACAAAACCCAGGGTGGTCAATGGGATACGGTCTTCATTGATCAGGGATACCTCAATGAGAATATGCTGAATGTAGAATACCTGCGGTGGTTATATACTGCAGTTACGCGGGCGACAAAAAGAATGTTCCTGGTGAATTTCCGGGAACGATTTTTTCCATAGGGGCGACCGGTCCGGTCGCCCTTACATCGTTACCAGCCGATTAAGGTTATACCGATAGACCAGGGGTATACTTCCGGGCCTTTGTTTTTCTGGAACATGGGCGTGATGGAATAGGTGGCGTAGAGGTTCACGAATGACCATCCGATCCGGAAAGCGGCATCCAGTTTAAATGGATTTAAGTGATACTGATCATGGTTTCGGATAACAGCTCTGTCGGCATAGAATGAAGCGACCCGGGTGCCATTGTCATCCACCAGGTAGTAGGTGTCTTCCCACTGATAGAGACGTTGCTTTTGGTATGTTTGAAGCTTCAGCCCTCCGATCACACCGGCAGTTATATGAAAACTATTGATCCGGTGTCCAGCGTTTGTCTGAAATTCAAATAACAGGGGAAGGGTGATGTAGGAGACAAAGAGTTTGTTCACTTTCGTGCTTACCGTATTTCCTTTGTCGTTAACTGTGTTGTAGGCTTTTAATGTAGTTGAATCTCCGATCCATGTGTAGGAATTGTTGAAGAAGAAGTTGTTAAGTGTGAAACCCAATCCGGAGATGAATCCAAATTTATTTTTCGCAATGTTTATATTGAATTCTATTGGATTGAGATTAACCATCATCGAACGTGCTGTCCGGAGATTGAGAAACTGATCGGCTGGGGCAAAGTCCATATTAAAGTTGGTGTTTACATATCCGTTCCACCCGAAATCAACGCCAGCCCAGTGTCCGTTGAATTTTCCTTTTTTAGCACAAAAAGGGAATGTGCTCCAGTTTGTGGAGGCAGAGAGTTTTTTTGTTTTTTTCTTGTCGATATAAATGACAATGGAGTCATCATCATATTTTTTGATTTTAACTCCACTTATATTTTCTTCAAATTTATCGTGCTTGTGTTTGTGTTTATGAGTATCGTGGTTGTCGTCTTGTCCTTTGGATTTTCCTGGTAAAATGAAGATTGCTGTGAAAACTAATGCCATCGTCAAAAGTACTTGTGTTTTTTTCATTGGGGGTGGTTTTTGATTTGATGTAATAAGACGAGATTTCAGGTTTAAAGTTACACGAATTTTGAGATTAATCTATAATTCTGTGGGAAAGGTTTGAGAGGTGGGACGTGAGACGTAGGACGTAGGACGCGAATGAGGAATGGATTTTATTTACGAAAAGCGAAAAGCGAATTTCCCTTAATGACTTTAATGACTCTAATGACCATTATCTAATTATCCAGTTTAAGGACTGCGAGGAAGGCTTTCTGGGGGACTTCGACATTCCCAACCTGTCGCATCCGTTTCTTTCCTTTTTTCTGTTTTTCGAGAAGCTTACGTTTTCGTGTGATATCGCCTCCGTAGCATTTGGCGGTCACATCTTTGCGGACGGCTTTGACAGTTTCACGGGCTATGATCTTAGCGCCGACAGCGGCCTGGATAGCCACGTCGAACTGCTGACGCGGGATGAACTCTTTCAGCTTCAGGCAGAATCTTCGCCCGAAATCATAGGAGTGATCCCGGTGTAGCAGGGTGGATAGCGCATCTACAGGTTCGCCGTTCAACAGGATGTCGAGTTTGATGAGATCGGCTTCTTTAAATCCGGAAGCGTAATAGTCGAAAGAAGCGTAACCTTTTGAGATGCTCTTCAGCTTATCATAAAAGTCGAATACAATCTCTCCCAGAGGAAGTTCTACAGTTAGTTCTGTCCGGTCGGTGGTCAGGTAGACCTGGTTCTTGAGTGTCCCTCTTTTGTCGATACACAGGCGCATGATGGTACCGACAAATTCGGAACGGGAAATAATATTGGCAGTGATGTATGGTTCGTCGATGTGGTCGATAAGCGTTGATTCGGGTAAGCCTGAAGGATTATGAACTTCAATCACATCCCCTTTATTAGTATAAACCTTATATGATACATTGGGAACCGTGGTGATCACATCCATATCGAACTCACGGTCGAGCCGTTCCTGAATAATCTCCATATGTAGCAGGCCGAGAAAACCACAGCGGAAGCCGAAACCCAATGCAGCGGACGATTCAGGATCAAATGAAAGAGACGCATCGTTCAACCGGAGCTTCTCCAGCGAATCACGCAGCTCTTCGTAGTCGTCGGCATCTACCGGGTAGATCCCAGCAAAAACCATTGGTGTTACCGTCTTGAATCCTTCAATCGCTTTCTCGCAGGGATTGGCTACATGGGTAATAGTATCTCCTACTTGCACCTCCTTGCTGGTCTTGATCCCAGAAATGATATATCCCACATCCCCTGTATAAAGCACTTCACGGGGGTCAGGTTGAAGCCGGAGGATCCCGATCTCGTCGGCTTCGTATTGTTTTCCTGCATTGACAAACTTCACTTTATCACCTTTCCGGATGGAGCCATTGACGATTCGGAAATATCCTATTATTCCACGGTAGGAGTTAAAAACGGAGTCAAAGATCAGCGCCTGTAAGGGGGCTTCCGGATCGCCGGAAGGCGCTGGGATCTTGTGGATGATAGTTTCCAGGATCTCTTCGATCCCGTATCCGAATTTAGCACTTGTTTCGATAATCTCCTCCCGGTCACAACCCAGTGTCTCAATGATCTGGTCTTTGACCTCTTCAACCATCGCGTTATCCATATCGATCTTGTTTAATACCGGGATGATTTCCAGGTTGTGATCGATAGCCATATAGAGATTGGAGATGGTTTGTGCCTGGATTCCCTGGGTGGCGTCCACGACAAGAAGAGCGCCTTCACAGGCGGCGATGGCGCGGGAAACCTCGTATGAAAAATCCACATGGCCGGGAGTGTCGATGAGATTCAACGTATACTCCTCTCCATCAAACTGATACTTCATCTGGATCGCATGACTCTTAATGGTGATCCCGCGCTCCCTCTCCAGATCCATATCATCCAGAACCTGGTCCTGGTAATCCCGCTCCGAGATGGTCTTGGTTGCCTCAAGTAACCGGTCGGCCAACGTACTTTTCCCGTGATCGATATGGGCGATAATACAGAAATTGCGGATGTTTTTCACGCTGCAAATATACGATTTGTCGGGATGCGGCATGCCGTGTCCGTGCAAATCACCGTAAAATGGTAACAGATCCTTTCAGGGTGCGTTTGAGTATTCCGGTTAGGGTGATCTCGAAGACATCACACACATAGAAGTAGGTGCCGTCGCTGCATGGTTGATTGGTGGCTTGACCTTTCCCGTCCCAGTTGATGTCGGGATCGTGAGTGCGGAAGACTTCACTCCCCCAGCGGTTGAAAATAATCAGGTTAATTCTCTCCACAGAGGTATAAGGAAACGGAATAAAGAAATCGTTTCTGCCGTCACCATTCGGTGTAAATGCTCTGGGTAGGCGATAAACAGGACAGTCGGTGTAGTTTACACATATGATGTTGCTCAGATTGCTCTCATTCCCTGTAGAGTCAATTGCTGAAACAGCATAACATCCAACAATGGATTGGGGTGGCCTGTGTTCAAAAATTGTATCATAAGGCCCAACCAATGAATCGATCAGCAGAAGCTCTTCACCTTTTCCGGGGGCGTACCAGATGTAATATTTATGAATATCCGGAGTACATGTGTCGTTGGGATTGGTCCAGGAGAGGACATTGATGGATTGGTCGCAGTCAGTATGTATTGAAAGTATGGGAGGGCATGGAGGAACGTTATCAACCGGGATTCCACAATTGATCTGGGAAAAGTTGATGATCGGGAAAACAAATCCTGTAGCCGAATATTTCCCTGTACTTTTAATATAGTAGCAATACTCTTCTCCATTTGCCAATCCTTTGTCAAGGAAGGATGGTTCAGTAGAAGAACCTACAGAGTCGAATAGGGATAGCTGAGGTTTATAACGGTAGATGGTATATTCGAGATTTGTCCAGGGGACATTCACTTTCCAGAAAAGGAGGAGTTTCTTGTCGGTAGGAGAGAGATCCAGAAACATCGATTCGGCAATCTGAGACGACCCGATAAGGAATCGTATTCCTGGAGTAACATTGTAGAAATCAATCCTGTATAGGAAGGAGTATTCCATGGTGTTCAACAGGGTATCGTAGAAGATCGTATCGTTCAGATTTGCCAATGAGTCGATTTCGATATACTGACCAGGATTGTCTGACCGTGCCCGGGTAACCAAATATTTATATGGTCCGGGCGCTTGAATGGTATCGATCTCGGTAGGTTTTGACCAGGCAAGGAAGAGAGATCCCTTCGACAAGTCTGTTGTTCTGATGCTTACATTGGTGATCACGGGAACATCTTTCTTAAGTGTGGCACAGGCTTCGTTAGATGCGTATCCTTCGGCATTATCAGGATACCAGGCAGTAATCAGGTAGCAATACTTCACTCCTTGCACAAGTCCCCGGCCGTTGTTATTATCGAGATATGAGGTTTGGGCAAGGTTGGTTATCGTGGCAATTCTGGAATAGCCAAGGTAGTCAGGCACACCGGTTTCAC
The DNA here is from genome assembly GCA_014382125.1 of Bacteroidota bacterium. Lineage (GTDB taxonomy): Bacteria > Bacteroidota > Bacteroidia > Bacteroidales > FEN-979 > QYOJ01. The sequence goes on from JACNKI010000128.1 coordinate 16,040, forward strand.
AGTAGCCGGGCACAAAACCGGAGGAGTCTGTTTTTCGATAGATATAGTAACCGGATGCATTCGGACAGGTATAATCGTCCCAGGTGAGATTAACTGTGGTGCCAAGAGGAATGGCTGTCAGATTTTCCGGGGCTGGTCCGACCACTAAAATCTTCATTGATTTGATGTCGGTCAGGTTAACCGGCTTGCTGTCATCTTTTGCTTTAAAGAAGACCTGATAACGATGTTTTTTCACATGATCGCACAAGGTTGGCCAGATGAAAAAAGCGGTTACCTGCCCCGTGTCGATAGCCGGATCCGGTTCGAGGCGTGCCGGGCTATCAGTCAAAAGGAATGGCCCCCCTGTTGCCGTCAGGGTGATCGCGTTTGAGTCGGGATCCGTTGCTGTGACTGGAAATGAGAGTGTCTGTCCGGCTTCAATGCAGGTATCGGGGATCGGTTCAATGACTGGTGGTTTGTTATTACAGGCGATCACAATGATCTGCATGTCGCGCAGGATGCTTCCGATCTTCACTCCTTCCCGCCATTCCTCGATCAGGATCGCAATGTTGTACTCCCCTTGTTGAGGTGGTGAGTCCCAGTAAAAATCTCCGGTGACAGGATTTAAGGTTAGAGAATCTGTAGCCGGCGGAAGTGTATATCCTGGAATGGGCAATCCCATGGCTCCCATGCAGGTCACCAGCCGGTATGAAATGCTGTCGTCATCTATATCATATGCACCGGGATTGTGCAGAAAAGGTTGATTCACACAGGCATTGTCAATGGGAGGGAGCAACAGGATCGGAGAATTGTTGTAACCCCCTATAAATGGGTTTATTACCAGCTCGGAATAGATGAAAAGGGGGACATTGATAGAATTTGGGATATTCAGAATGCCTCCGTTGCGGTTGGGATCTTCACACGATATCGTATAGGTAGATGGACCTGGAAATGTGTGCTCTCCAACATACCGGTTAAAAGATATTTCATTGGGCAGGTTGATAATCTCTATCCGGGGGATCTCGCTTGTTGTACCATCACCCCAGTGGATTGTCAGGTAATCCCGGAAAGCATTTGCCGGGCTGGGTGTATATGTATATGAAATCAATGTGATCTCATATGTAAGTCCGGAGAGGTGCCGGTATGTTATCTCTGCGGCTCGCTGATGAGTGGCAAACAGGGATATGGGATACGCGATAAGCGATAGAAGCAAAAGTAGTAACCGATAATAGTAACGATCAGGCATGGAATAGATCAACATCATGAATCTCCAATCAAAAGTACTATTTTTCCAGCGTCTTCAATTGCTTCTGATTTCAAATCATTCTAAATTTTCATTATTTTTGTAATCTATCTGAATTTGATATTCTTGTATGTATAAATTTGATCCGGAAGAGGAGAAGAAAGAGATTCTGCGTCGTTACCGGTACCTGATGAAGATATGGCAGCCCAAGCGACAGGAAGACCGGAAAATGGTTCGGAAAGCATTCAATGTAGCCCTGGAAGCGCATAAAGATATGCGACGGCAGAGTGGGGAACCTTATATCTATCACCCACTGGAGGTGGCTATCATCGCAGCAAGAGAGATTGGTCTTGGTGCGACTTCTATCATCTGTTCCCTGCTCCATGATGTAGTGGAGGATACAGAGTTTACACTTGAAGATATCCGTGGATTATTTGGTGAGAAGGTGGCTTCTATCATTGACGGATTGACAAAGATCAAGGAGGTCTTTGGCCAAAATACATCTTCACTCCAGGCGGAGAATTTCAAAAAGATCTTGTTGACCCTCTCCGATGACGTTCGGGTGATTCTTGTCAAATTGGCCGACCGGCTTCACAACATGCGAACCCTTGATGTCCTGCTTCCTCAGAAGCAGTTGAAAGCGGCCTCGGAGACCATTTATCTTTACGCTCCCCTGGCTCACAGGCTGGGACTAAATGCTATCAAAACGGAAATGGAAGACCTGGCGTTGAAGTACACGGATACAGAGGTTTATGAAGTGATTGCCGGCAAGATGAAAGAAACGGAACGGGAGCGCATTCGTTTCATTAACAAATTCATCAACCCAATCCGTATGGCAATGGAAGCCCAGGGCTTCAAGTTCACTATCTCCGGCAGGGAGAAATCAGTCGCTTCCATCTGGGAAAAGATGAAGAATAAGGAGATCCCTTTTGAGGAGGTCTACGATATTTTCGCAATTCGAATTATCGTTGATTCACCTCTGGATTCGGAAAAGGCAGATTGCTGGAAAGCTTACTCGATCACTACAGATATCTATCGACCCAATATGGAGCGATTACGCGACTGGATATCTATCCCAAAAGCAAATGGATACGAAGCGTTACATACAACAGTAATGGGCCACACAGGGCAATGGGTAGAGATTCAGATCCGTTCCAAACGGATGGATGAGGTAGCAGAAAAGGGATATGCAGCTCACTGGAAATATAAAGACACCATCAAAGTGAGTAGTCAGCTCGATCGATGGCTTGACCGGATCAAGGAGATGTTGGATTCGTCAGATGACGATGCGCTTTCTTTTGTAGACGACATAAAAGGATATTTGTTTCTGGAGGAGATTTCCATTTTTACCCCTCAGGGAGAACTCAGAACCCTTCCGGCAAACAGTTCTGTACTTGATTTTGCCTACGCTATTCATTCCGAGATTGGCAATACCTGCATCGGAGCTAAGGTGGATAAGAAGCTGGTCCCGATCAACACCAGGTTGCAGAACGGACAGCAGGTTGAGATCATCACCTCTAGCCGGCAATCCCCAAGGGAGGAGTGGATCGAATATGTGGTTACCACACGGGCTAAAGTAAAAATCAAGCAGAGTGTAAAAGAGTACAAGAAGCAGTTTCAGGAAAGTGGGGAAAAGAAGTTGCAAGGATGGTTTGAGCGATTTCATATCGTGTTTTCGGATGAAAATATAAAGCACTTCCAGGTTGCCAGTCAATTTACCACGATTGTTGACCTCTACTTTGCAGCTGCACAGGATAAGATAGGGATCAAGGATGTCAAAGCATTTGCTACGGCAAATCAGAAGAATGGCTGGTTGAAATTCCTGACAAAACCGGTTACCAGATCGAAACCACAGGAGATGGTCACGCATGGGAAAGAGCATGATGTAGAACCTGAAACATCTGCTCTGAAAGAGAGCCTGAAGACCTCTAAAGAGAACAAAGGATTTGAGGTTGCCTCTTGTTGTAACCCGATTCCAGGGGATGAAGTGATTGGCCTGGTTGCTTCCGAACAACTTCCCATTCAGATCCACCGGACCAACTGCCCCCGGGGGATTGAGTTGATGTCAAGTTTTGGAAACAAGATGGTGAAAGTTACCTGGATAAACCGGGAGGAGATATCTTTCCTCACGGGATTGAAATTGCAGGGTATCGACAGGATAGGTATACTGAGAGATATCTCGCAGGTGATCTCATCCGAGCATAACCTTAATATAAAATCGTTTACAATTGAAGCGCGAAACGGATATACCGAAGGGGCGATCAAACTCTACGTTTCTGATGTTCGAACCCTCAACAGACTACTGATGAACCTTCGAGAAATAGAAGGAATCAGGAATGTTACCCGGGTGGATTAAAAAATTTATTTGAATCATGTCTAAATAAACTTATTTTTGTATATTTACCGGTTTTCAATTTTCCGGCAAATTACAACTACGATGAAGAAAACAGCTGAAAATTCGTTTGATCATGTTCGAAAACTGTTTACAGAATACCTTGAACGGCATGGACATCGAAAGACTCCTGAGCGTTTTACGATCTTAAAAGAGATCTTTGCAACAGAGGGTCATTTTGACATAGAGACCTTGTATATCCGGATGAAGAATCACAAATACAGGGTCAGCCGTGCTACATTGTATAACACCATCGAGTTGTTGCTGGATTGCGGGTTGGTCACCAAGCATCAATTTGGCACCAACTATGCGCAGTTTGAGAAGACCAACCGAATTATCCAGCATGATCATTTTATCTTTAATGAAACAGGAGAGGTATTGGAGTTTAATGATCCCCGGATCGAAGAGATCAGATCACATGTTCAGGATCTTTTCAACGTTGATGTCACTCATTATTCACTCACTTTTTACGGAAATTCCATAGAGAAGAAATAAACTTCCCGATTCATGATGAAGGTTGATGTTATTTTAGGATTGCAGTGGGGAGATGAAGGGAAAGGGAAGATTGTTGATGTTTTCACCCCGCGTTATGATGTGATTGCCCGTTTTCAGGGCGGACCTAATGCCGGTCATACGATCAAGTTTGAAGGGAAAAAGTTTATCCTTCACACAATCCCTTCCGGAATTTTCCATCCGGAGAAGGAAAATATCATCGGGAGTGGGGTAATCATAGATCCCTACATCCTTTTTAAAGAGATTGCGACTCTGCATGAGGCGAGACTGAAACCGGAACGAAACCTGCTTATCTCCCGGCGGGCTCATTTGATACTTCCCTCTCATCGTTTACTGGACGCGGCATATGAAGAGGCCAAAGGGGATGCAAGGATCGGATCGACTCTCAAGGGTATCGGACCTGCTTATACAGATAAATATGCCCGGAACGGAATCCGGGTTGGGAATATCCTGGAGCCTGATTTCAACAGTAACTACATTGCATTGAAAAACAGCCACCTTGCATTGATTCACCATTACCAGTTCGACTACACCGATTACCTCATCGATGGATTACCATTTGATGAGTACGAAGAGGCCTGGCTGGATGCTGTCGAACGGTTAAAAGAGTATACTTTAATCGATAGTGAATACTATCTGAATCAATGCATTGACGATAGAAAATCTGTCCTGGCTGAAGGCGCCCAGGGAACCCTTCTGGATGTCGATTTCGGATCCTATCCTTATGTCACATCTTCCAACACAATCACAGCCGCTGCGTGTTCCGGGTTGGGAATATCTCCGCACCGGATTGGAACCGTTTACGGTATTTTCAAAGCTTATTGTACACGGGTTGGAGGAGGGCCTTTTCCTACCGAACTGGACAATGCTATCGGAGACCAGCTTCGGGAATCAGGGCAGGAGTTTGGTAGTACAACCGGACGTCCCCGGCGTTGTGGCTGGCTGGATATTCCAGCCCTCAACTATGCAATTATGCTGAACGGGGTCAACAAGCTTATTATGATGAAGGTTGATGTGCTTAATCATTTGGAAACCATTCAGGTCTGTACGGAATATATGATTGATGGAACGAAGACAGATAGGCTTCCGTTTGATTTGGGGGATAAGTCAATCACACCTGTTTATAACCGCTTACATGGATGGAACTCTATCGTGGATGAATCAAAAGGATTTGAAGAGATCCCGTCAAACCTGAAAGATTACATAGTATGTATTGAAAAGGTAACCGGATTACCGATCGAAATGATCTCTTCAGGGCCCGACCGGACCCAAACGTTATTCAGATAAGAGAGTTAGAGTTTTCGCTTGGTCTCGATGACGTCATACCCTTCGATAATATCGCCTACTTTGATATCATTGAAGTTTTCAATGTTCAGTCCGCATTCATACCCCACACTCACCTCTTTTACATCATCTTTAAATCGTTTCAGGGACGCCAGTAGTCCGGAATAGGCCACAATTCCGTCGCGGATGATACGGACTTTCGTATTCCTGTGGATCTTTCCGTCGAGGACATAGCAACCGGCAATGGTTCCCACTTTTGTGATCTTGAATATTTCACGTACCTCTACATTGCAAACGATTTTCTCCTCGATCTCAGGGGCAAGCATTCCTTCGAGAGAGGCTTTGATCTCTTCGATGGCCTGGTAGATGATTGAGTAAAGCCGGATGTCGATCTGCTCATTCTCAGCCAGTTTTCGCGCTGAAACAGAAGGCCGGACCTGAAAGCCGATAATGATCGCATTGGAAGCGGAAGCCAGCAATACATCAGATTCTGAGATCTGTCCTACCGACTTATGGATGACATTCACGATGATATTTTCTGTCGAAAGTTTGATCAACGAATCGGCAAGCGCTTCAACAGACCCATCTACATCTGCTTTAACAATGATGTTCAATTCTTTGAAGTCGCCGATCGCGATCCGGCGTCCGATCTCGTCCAGGGTGATGTGTTTCTGTGTGCGGATGCCCTGTTCGCGTTGCAGTTGCATTCGTTTGTTGCTAATTGATTTGGTCTCCCGCTCATCGAGCATGACGTTGAAACCCTCACCTGCCTGGGGCGCTCCGTTCAAACCGAGCATCAAGAGGGGGGTGGAGGGGCCGCCTTCAGCAATGGCCTGGTTCCGTTCGTTGTATATTGCCTTGACCCGGCCATATGTTGAGCCGGCCAACACGATGTCGCCAACACGAAGTGTGCCATTTTGAACAAGCAACTTAGCGATATGGCCACGACCTTTATCGAGCGAAGATTCGATAACTGTTCCAGTGGCAAGTTTTTCCGAATTGGCCTTCAGATCGAGTATCTCAGCCTCCAGCAATACTTTCTCCAGCAAATTATCAATATTGGTTCCTGCTTTGGCAGAGATCTCCTGCGACTGGTATTTGCCTCCCCACTCCTCGACCAGGATATTCATCTTCGAAAGTTCTTCCCGGATCTTCTCAGAATTGGCGTTGGGTTTATCGATCTTATTGAGAGCAAAAACGATTGGAACACCCGCTGCCTGTGCATGATTGATGGCCTCCTTGGTTTGGGGCATCACTGTTTCATCGACAGCGATCACGATGATGGCTACGTCAGTTACTTTCGCACCACGAGCCCGCATAGCGGTAAAGGCTTCGTGGCCCGGGGTGTCAAGAAAGGTAATCTCCTTTCCGTTTTTGAGGGTCACTTCATAGGCACCAATATGCTGTGTAATTCCACCGGCTTCACCTGCAACCACATTGGATTCACGGATAAAGTCGAGCAGTTTGGTCTTCCCATGATCGACATGCCCCATAACGGTGACGATCGGTGGGCGATCTTCATTATCTTCCTGGACTTCTGTGTCTTCAGCTTGATCAATAGCTTCCTGAACCTCCACACTGACAAACTCTACTTTGTATCCAAACTCTTCAGCAACGAGGGTTAGCGTTTCTGCATCCAACCGTTGGTTTATCGATACGAACATGCCCAGGGTCATGCAAGTAGAGATGACATCGGTTACAGGAATTTTTATCATCGTGGCCAGTTCATTGGCAGTGACAAATTCGGTAACTTGAATTATACCTTCACCTTCCGCCATTCGTTCCTGCTCCTCCTGAACCTGCTGGTTGGCAGCATCACGTTTCTGTCGCCTGTATTTCGATGCTTTTGATTTTCCGGCCGGGCTCAACCGACTCAGGGTCTCTTTAATTTGACGCTCAATATCCTCTTTCGAGATTTCGGGTTTCAGAAAATCTTTTCCACCTTTTCTGTCTCTGTACCGTCCTTTGCCCGTTTCGGTACTTACAGAAGCACCCGCTTCTCCATGCTGATGCCTGATCCGTTTCCGTTTTTTCTTTTTTGATTTCGTTGCATCATCGGAGGATGAGGCAACAGGTTCTTTTTTCTTCTGTTTTTTTGCTACGGGAAGCTTAATAGATCCCACGATAATGGGGCCTTCAAGCTTGATCTTTTCAGTTGGGAGGAAATTGTCTCTTTTTGTCTTTTCCGGCTGTTCCTCGATCGTTTCAACTGCAGGCTGCTCCTCCCTGGGTTCAGATTTTTTGGCCTTCGGAGTTTTTGCCTCTTTAACCTTAGTTACCTTCTTCTCAACCTCCTCACTCTCTTCATCTTTCTTTTTACCTTTTCCTTTTTTTGCTGTCTTTTTCTCAACAGTTTTGAGGTCTGTACTTTCAACGATTTTCAGATCGGGAGAAATATCTTCCTTTTCAGGTTCAATTTCTACCGCTTTTGTTTTCTTAACGGATCTCTTTTTCTTATCGGGTGTATCTTTCTCAGTTGTCTTTTTCTCCTCTTCAACAGGCTCAGCTATCGGAGGCTCAGCTTCCTTGATTTCTGGATCAGCTTGCTTTGTTTGAAACCCCAATGAGACGTTTTTAATGATCAAATCATCCATCTCTTTCTCCTGCCTCTCAATGGAGGTTCGCTTGTCTTCGATAGTAATTGTTTCGTGTGTGTTGAATTGCAGCCCGATCTTCTGGGCCTCCTCTTTAACATGTTTTTCGGAGGCAAACTCTTGCACCAAAAGGGTATACATCTCCTGCGTTAATTTCGCATTGGGATCGCGACCCAGTTTAAATCCCTTGTTATTCAGGAAATCCAGAACCGTGGCAACCCCGATGTTAAATTCCCGAGCTGCTTTACTCAATCTGATTGATGGTGCGCCTTCGCTCATATAGCCTTTTTCCGTCCTCGCCGTTAAAATTGGCGGTAAAAGTATGATTTTTTATTCAAATTCAGCGGTTAATATACGAATTACTTCATTGATGGTCTCCTCTTCCAGATCAGTCC
>JACNKI010000232.1 GCA_014382125.1 Bacteroidota bacterium
AGGATTTTCCTGATCCTGACAAATTTTTCTGTAATATTGCCCTGGTTTTTAAGTTATATCATCTGATAAATCATCAAACTGAATTATACGCTTATGAAAAAAAGAATGATCGTTTTAATCCTCGGATTATTGATGTTAAACATTACAGCTATGTCACAGAAAGAATCAAAAGAACAGGTAATCAAGTTTGTCGTTCATACCGACTATGGTGATATGAAAGGGATTCTTTACAACGAAACACCTCAGCATCGGGATAACTTTGTCAAACTGGTAAAAGAAGGATTTTACAACGATCTCCTTTTCCACCGTGTGATCCCCGACTTTATGATTCAGGGTGGTGATCCTAATTCAAAGGATGCAAAGCCTGGTGTGCCGCTGGGTTCCGGTGGCCCAGGTTACACTGTTCCTGCAGAGTTTAATAAAAACCTGATCCATAAGAAAGGGGCTCTTTCTGCTGCACGTACGGGCGACAACATAAATCCAAAGAAAGCCTCTTCCGGTTCCCAGTTTTATATTGTTGAGGGAAAACCATATACCGAAAGCATGTTGAAGAACATGACCCTCCAGACAGGCCTCGAGTGGACTCCCGAGCAAGCGAAGGTTTACAAAGAGGTTGGTGGAACTCCTTTCCTGGATATGAACTACACGGTGTATGGGGAGATTACTTTTGGATTTGATGTGATAGATAAGATTGCTAATGTCCAGAGAGATAAAGGGAACCGCCCTGTCAAGGATGTTAAAATGACGATCAAGCTGATTGAGTAGATGCAGGAAAAGATTGACCGGCTACTGGAAGAGATTCAGTTTCTCACTGCTTCCTCACGTGAAGGGGTTGAACAACTTCGCCTGAAGTACCTGAGCAAAAAGGGGCTTGTTCCACTCCTGTTTGAAGAGTTCCGTTCCATTCCAAAGGAACAGAAAAAGGTTTTCGGCCAGCAGGTTAATGAATTGAAATCAAAAATAAACCGGAAGCTTGATGAGTTGGATGCCTCGTTTGAAGACAACGAAGAGGCTGAAAGTCCGGACCTGGACATGACACGCCCTGTCGATCAGATTCAGATTGGTTCCAGGCATCCCCTTTCTATTGTCAGGAATCAGATCCTCGGGATTTTCTCCCGGATTGGTTATACCGTTGCTGAAGGTCCGGAGATTGAATCCGACTGGTACAATTTTTCTGCGCTGAATTTTCCTGCCGAACACCCTGCGAAAGATATGCAGGACACCTATTTCATTGAGAAAGATCCTGATATGGTCCTGCGAACCCATACTTCGTCGGTCCAGGTGAGGGTGATGGAGACCACAATACCTCCAATCCGGAAGGTCTTTCCCGGCAGAGTGTTCCGTAATGAAGCGATCTCTGCCAGGGCACATTGTATCTTTCACCAGGTGGAAGGCCTTTATGTAGATGTAAATGTTTCGTTTGGCGATCTGAAACAATCACTTTTCTTTTTTGCCAGGGAGATGTTCGGAGAGGAGACAAAAATCCGTTTGCGTCCCTCCTTCTTTCCGTTTACCGAACCTTCCGGGGAATTAGATATCTCCTGCAATATCTGTGAAGGCAACGGGTGTAATATCTGCAAATATACCGGATGGGTTGAGATCCTGGGCTGCGGGATGGTTGATCCTCAGGTGCTCGCCAACTGCAAGATCGATCCGGAAAAATATACAGGATTTGCTTTCGGCATGGGCATTGAGCGGATCGCGATGCTAAAATACCAGATTAACGATCTGCGGCTGTTTTTTGAAAATGACATACGGTTTCTGAAACAGTTTCAGGGAACTTGTTAATCATCCGATAAAATTTCAACTAAGTTCCCTTATTGAATGTTTGGTGACATTCATTATATGTATTTCCAGATCTGTGATCAGGCTTTCAAACTGCTTAATCGTTGTTGGGTTCACTTCAACGGCCAGTAACAGATTGGGGATGGCCCTGAGCGCCTTCAACAATTCATCTTTCTGTTTCTTCTTAAACGGCCCTTCGATGATCATCAGGTAATCCGTTTGTTTCAGTGAGGGGACCAGAAAGTGATCCTGATTCCGGTTCGAAATAAGGTAGTATGTGTTGAATGCTTCTTCGTCGGAACTGGTAAAAAGAGAGTAAGCCGCTGGAGTTTCCAGGTCAGGAAAAAGAACAGGCAGGTCTTCAAAGCGGGCAAATTGTAACCCGGGGATCTTATTCAGCAAAAAGGATAGATGATAATCCTTCAATTGCGTGGAGAGGCCAACGAGTGTATAGGAACTCGATTCATTATGAATATCCAGAAATATCCGTTTGGCCATTTCGTTATGTATTGCCCCTTACTTACAAAGATAGCAAATTATCAGGAATTAGTCACGTTCTGACTGTGGGATTTGCATCCAGGCTTTCTCTGCAGAAAGCTGTTCAGCGCCCTTGATAGAGTAATGTTGACTTTGTGCAACGACTTTACCGTTTACGACAACCGCAACGATGTATTGCTTTCTATACCCACTGCCAACTTCATCTATCACCTTGAATTGGAGCTGTTTGCGTTCTTTCTGTGCCCACTCAATAATCTTACTTTTATAGTTCAATTCCTGATTCTCCAGGACTCCCAGGTCGAAATAGTGATCAATGATCCGGTTGAGCAGGATCTTCCGGGTAAAGAGATACCCTTTGTCAAGGAATATCGCGCCGATCAATGCTTCAAATGCATCTCCACCGTAGGAACGGTATTGGCCGTTAGAGTTTGAATCCAGTTTGATCAACTCGTCGATGCCCAACTTCTGTGATAATTTATTGAGTTGAACCCGGCTCACAATCTTGGATCTCATTTCGGTAAGGAAGCCTTCATCACGAGTAGGGAACTTTTTAAAGAGAAAATCGGCAACAACTGCATCCAGGATAGCATCTCCCAGGAATTCCAGCCTTTCGTTATTGACCATAATTCCAATACCCGTTTCATAGCCGGCCGATTTATGCAAAAATGCCAGTTTGTACAATGAGATATTTCCGGGACGGAACCCAAAAATATTCTTCATATAATTGGATAATTTTCTGTCCGTTTTGGATTTGATTATGTTGCGCAATCCGGGGGTGAGGTCTGTTACTCGTTGAACTCCCTGAAAATAAGAGAAGCATTGTGTCCTCCAAACCCAAATGTATTGCTCAGGGCGGTGTTGATCTCACGTTCCTGAGCTACATTGAAAGTAAAGTTCAACTTGCTATCGATCTCCATGTCATCCGTAAAATGGTTGATGGTGGGGGGGACGAGATTATGATTAATAGCCAGCAGGCTGGCAATCGCTTCAACCGCTCCTGCGGCACCCAAAAGATGGCCTGTCATCGATTTCGTGGAGTTGATGTTGATATTATAGGCGTGGTCGCCAAAAAACGAGACAATTGCTTTCGGTTCCGATATATCTCCGGCAGGAGTAGAGGTTCCGTGTGTGTTGATGTGATCAATATCCGTTAGTTCCAACTCGGCATCTTCAATAGCCGATCTCATTGATAGAATAGCGCCCAGGCCATCCGGGTGCGGAGAGGTCATATGGTAGGCATCTCCCGAAAGGCCGGCACCCACGATCTCAGCATAAATTTTGGCTCCCCGCTTTTTTGCATGTTCTAACTCTTCGAAAATAAGCGCTCCACCTCCTTCTCCGATCACGAAGCCATCACGGTCCTTATCGAAAGGCCTGGATGCTGTCTTCGGATCATCATTTCGGGTGGAGATGGCATGCATGGCGTTGAATCCACCGACACCAGCCGGGTTGATCGCAGCTTCCGAGCCGCCGGTGACAAAGACATCAGCTTTACCTAAACGGATATAGTTGTATGAATCAGCCAATGCATTGGCTGAAGAGGCACATGCTGATACGGTAGCAAAATTGGGTCCCATGTATCCATACCTGATGGAGATGTGCCCGGCCGTAATATCAGCGATCATTTTAGGGATAAAGAATGGGTTGTATCGTGGAACTCCATCCCCTTTCAGGTAGCCGGAGACCTCAGAGATAAGGGTGTCCAGTCCTCCGATACCGGATGCCCAGATTACACCGACTCTTTTCTTGTCAATTGAATCATCAGCAATGCCGGCATCCTTGATTGCCTCATCGCTCGCAACAAGTCCGTAATGAGTATAGAGATCATACTTGCGAACCTCTTTGCGGTCAAAAAAATCCCCCGGATCAAAGTCCTTTACTTCACATGCAAATCGTGTTTTAAATTTGGATGCATCAAATTTGGTGATATCAGCTGCACCACTTACACCATTAATCAGGCTCTGCCAGTATGCATTGGTATCATTACCTATTGGTGTAACAGAACCCAGGCCAGTAACTACAACCCGTCTTAGATTCACGTGAAAGTATTCTTATTTCGTGTTGTTTTCAATATATGCAATGGCCTCGCCTACCGTGCTGATTTTTTCAGCTTGATCATCGGGAATGGCGATGTCAAATTCTTTTTCAAACTCCATGATGAGTTCAACGGTATCCAGAGAGTCAGCACCTAAATCATTCGTGAAGCTAGCTTCAGAAGTTACTTCACTTTCATCAACGCCAAGCTTATCAACAATGATAGCATTAACTTTTGCTGCAATGTCAGACATATTTCTCCTTTTAATTGGTTAAACGGAGTGCAAAGAAATGAATAATATCATTACCACCCAAAGAATTTTAACGATTTTTAACATTTGA
>JACNKI010000129.1 GCA_014382125.1 Bacteroidota bacterium
AAAAAAAGGGTGCCTGCTTACATTCCAATCGGACAGGAGGTGATGAACCGATATGCAGAGAAAGTGGGCGGAGTAGCCCAGAATTCGACCATGGAGATCCTCTTCAACGTCCCTTCAACAGCTCATATACTGGGAGGCTCCCCAATGGGAGTAACGATCGAAGAAGGAGTGATTGATAAAGATTTCCAGGTATTTGGATATCCAAACATGTATATCCTCGATGGTTCAGCGATCCAGGGAAACCTGGGGGTGAACCCAAGTTTTACAATTACTGCATTAGCAGAGTATGCAATGGGGAGCATACCGGAAAAGAGAAGCCCCAAATTGTGAATATCAAACATCCAACATCCAACATCAAAAAATGTTTCTATCTTTGAATCATCATGAATAAGATCCTTGTCATTGACGATAATCCAGGCAACCTGAAATCAATTGTGGCTATGCTGAGGAGTATCGCACCTGGTTTTAAGGATATTTACTGCCAAACGGGGACTGGAAGGGATAGAGCTGGCAAAAAAAGAACAACCCGATGCTATCCTTCTGGATATTATCATGCCGGAAATGGATGGGTATGAGGTGTGTGAGAGGCTGAAAAATGACGAACTCACCAGGCATATTCCTGTCATCATGATCACTGCGATACGCACTGACTCGGAAGTACGCGGGAAAGCCCTCGAAAAGGGTGCTGAAGCGCTCTTCTCAAAGCCCATCGACCTTGAACAACTGGCGACACATCTGGATTTTGTTCTGACAAGCAAGGAAGAAGAGCATCAGTTGCGAACGGATAAGGAGGAGCTGGAAGGGTTGGTTCAGAAAAGAACCAAAGAACTTACCCTCACGAATAAGCAGTTGAGACAGGAGATCGCCGAGCGTAAACTTACTGATAAGAAATTTCGCGATTTGACCAAACATATTGAAGAAGTGAGAGAAAAAGAGCGGGCCAGAATATCTCTTGACCTGCATGATGACCTGGGCCAGAGATTAACAGCGTTAAACATGGATGTAGCCTGGATCAGGAAGCAGTTGAGTAAAAACCAGCCTGAGATCCTTGAAAAAACGAATTCGATGACAGGGTTGCTGAACGAAACCATCAAAACAGTGCAGAAAATCTCCTCCGAACTCAGACCAAGTATATTGGATGACCTTGGACTGGTGGCAGCGATTGAGTGGCAATTGGACGAGTTTACAAAAAATACGTTTATCGATACGATTGCCAAGGATCTTCCTGAATACCTGGAAGTTGATGAAGAGGTATCTATCACGGTATTTCGCATTATCCAGGAAGCGCTTACGAATATTATCAGGCATGCTCAGGCTTCTGTTGTTACTGTAGGACTCTCAACCACAAATAATCTGTTGAAACTGGTAGTTACGGATAATGGGATAGGTATCCCGGTGGAAAATCTGGAAAGTTCCGAATCGTTTGGTTTGATGGGGATGAAAGAACGGGCCCGGTCACATGGGGGAGATGTAACAATTACCAATGAAGGCGATAAGGGAACCCGGATTATTGTTGCGATTCCATTTTAATACCCAGGGAAAAGATGATAAATGTCATAATAACAGATGATCATCCAATTGTTCGAACAGGTCTGAAACAGATCCTGGATGAATGCAATGATATAGATATAATTGATGAGGCATCTTCGGGGGATGAACTGTTACGAATGCTGGCTGAAACGAATTACGACGTATTACTGCTCGATATCTCAATGCCCGACCGGCATGGCCTGGATTTGCTCAAAGAGATAAAAGGGAGCTGGAAAGATCTGGCTGTATTGATATTAAGTGTTTACTCAGAAGAACAATACGCGATCAGAGCATTAAAACTGGGAGCTTCCGGATATCTCTCGAAATCGAGCGCTCCTGAAGAGTTGATCTCTGCGATTCGAAAGGTGGCCACAGGAGGGAAATATATAACAGGCTCGTTAGCTGAAAAAATTGCGGATAGCTACACCGAAAATGAAGAGACTGCTTTGCATCATACACTCTCCACCCGCGAACTGGAAGTCCTCTGTTTGCTCGCTGAGGGCAAAACAGTCACCCACATTTCCCGGGAACTTTCACTCAGCATAAAAACCATCAGTACATATCGCGAGAGAATTTTGCTAAAACTCAACCTCAAAACTACTTCCGATCTCATTCGCTACGCTATCAGCGAAGGTCTTGTAGTCTAATTTTTCTCTCTTCCCAATTTTCATTTTGTAGGACAAACACCTACAACATAATCAGGTTTTGTCCTATTGCATTGAATGAAAAGTCATTGTAAATTGTTATCAAAATAATTATAAAGGGAAAATTCTGTAACGATTTATGTATCAGCAAGTTGAGTGGATTGAGTTGTTGAGTAGTTGAGTAGTTGAGTGGTTGAGTAGTTAAAGTATAATGAGTGAAATTAGATCGACATTTGAGACTTTAGAGGTTTGGAGGAAATCCAGAGAATTGAGGATCAGAATATCGAAACTCTCAAAGGAATTTCCTTCTGAAGAGAAGTACAAATTAACAGATCAAATGATTCGTGCCTCACGATCAGTAACTGCTAACATAGCTGAAGGTCATGGTAGATATCATTATCAGGAAAACATTCAATTTTGCAGACAAGCAAGAGGATCACTTTTTGAATTAATAGACCATTTTACAGTTGCACTTGATGAAAAGTATATTGACGACAAGATTTATCAAAATGAAAAATCAACCATATTAGAGATTATAAGGATACTTAATGGATATATAAAATATCTTTCAACGAAAAAAAGTGTTAAAGGAGTTGATTAAGGTGAACAACCCTACTCAACAACTTAACTACTAAACTACTTAACTTGAATCAATGAAAAAGATTCTAGCAATCGATGACCAACAAGACAACCTCACTACTATTGTGGCGGTGATTAAAAGCAATTTGCCCGACTGTGTTGTTCTAACGGCTTTGTCAGGAGAAGAAGGGTTGAAAATCGCAAAAGAAGAGCAACCCGATACCATCCTCCTGGATATCATCATGCCCAAAATGGATGGTTATGAGGTATGCAAACGGCTTAAAGCGGATGTGTCAACAAAACATATTCCCGTTGTGATGATTACAGCGATAAAAACCGATTCTGAGAGCCGTGTGAAAGGCCTCAATTTAGGAGCTGATGCTTTCTTGTCGAAACCGATAGATCAAACAGAATTGTCAGCACAAGTGAATGTGATGCTGAGGATAAAGGAGGCTGAAGATAGGTTGAGGGCTGATAAAAAAGTTTTAGATGAAGAGGTTAAAGAAAAAACCAAAGCAATATGGTCATCTTCTTTAGCCACTGAAACATCGATGAGTGCAATATTTATGGCAGACTTAATGGGTGTAATCACATACGCAAACGCCTCTGCGGCAAAGATGTGGGGATATCAAAGCACGGATGAAATGATGGGTACTAATGCCCTTGAATACTGGACTGAGTCGACCAAGAGACACGCCATAGAGATGATAAAGCTATTATTGGAAGAGGGTTCTGTCACTAGCTCGGGAGAATTAGTTGGAAAGAGACTGGACGGGAGTGAATTCACTGTCGAATCTAATTCTGTTATAGTCAATGATGAGAAAGGAAACCCGGTAGCAATGGTAGGCTCCTTCACTGATATTACTGAACGTTTAATAGCCAAACAGGATTTAGAAACAGCGCTGAAAAAAGCAACCGAATCCGACCAGTTAAAGTCGGCTTTTCTGGCAACGATGTCGCACGAATTGCGCACTCCGTTAAACGCAGTAATTGGATTCTCTCAGTTATTGGATAAAAAATCTTCAAGGGAAGAGGTAGAAGAATTTGCAAACCGGATTCATACCAGTGGCAATCATCTGCTGAATATTATTGAAGATATCTTTGATATCACATTGATCGAAGCAGAAGCAATGAAAACCATCAAAGAGAATCAAAACATTCGCCATCTCATGGATGATCTTCTGGTGATGATAAAAGCGGAGCAGGAGAAGCTGAACAAACCGGGAATCGACTTCGGTTAAATACAACTAATAAGAACAAAGACCTTCACCTTATTACAGATCACTATCGGTTAAAACAGATCTTGCTCAACCTGTTAAACAATGCGTTGAAGTTTACCGATAAAGGAGAAATTGAATTCGGCTATGAGACGAAAACTCATAACAACCAAACTCTCCTTCAATTTTACATCCGCGATACCGGCATCGGCATTCCGAAAGAGAAACAAACGCTCATTTTTGATCTGTTCAGACAAGTTGATGATACACATACGCGTCGCCACGGTGGGACCGGGATCGGGTTATCAATTGCAAAGAAGCTTACCGAGCTATTAGGGGGTACGATCTGGCTTGAATCTGATGAAGGAACTGGCAGCATCTTTTATTTTACCATACCATTTGAAAAATCCGGGGAGACCAGGAAATCCATGCCAGGTCAACCCGCAAAGAAGCCAAGCCTGAAAGGGAAAACAGTATTGATTGTGGAGGATGTAGAATCAAGTTTTGATTTTTTAGACGTTTTGCTGAAAAAATCAGGAATTGAACCTGTTTGGGCTAAAGACGGGAAAGAAGCGATTGAACTGTGCAGGGAAAATTCGAATATTGATTTGGTATTAATGGATATCAATATGCCTGTGTTGAATGGTTATGACGCGACAAAAAAGATAAAAAAGTTCCGCCCCAAACTTCCCATCATTTCTCAAACAGCATATGCCGTTGCAGGTGACCGGGAGAAATCCCTGGCTGCCGGGTGTGATGATTATATTGCAAAACCGATAAAACAAGAGTTACTAATGGAGAAGATTGGGAAGTGGTTGTGTTGTTAACCACTCAACCTGAAAAATAACTTAATGTCTTGAAAATGAAGATGCTGATTGTAGATGATTCAAAACTGATTACCGAAAGAGTAGTCGCCTTGTTTGATAAAAATAACGGGATCGAGATTATTGGTCAGGCGAAAAATATCAAAGATGCCATTGCGATCTATACAAAATCCACACCTGATGTAATCATCCTGGATATCCGATTGGGAAGTGAGAGCGGGATTGGTTTCCTGGAGATGGTAAGAGGTGTCGACTCAATAACCAGGATCATTATGCTTACCAATTATCCCTACAAGCAATATCGAGATAAATGTAAACAATTAGGAGCTGATTATTTCCTAAACAAATCGACTGAATTTGATTCTCTCCTGAACATAATTGAAGGGATGATTCAGGATCTCTCATTATCACAACCTCCAAAAGAAACAATATAACGAATGAAGAAGAAAGCAAACAGGGTGGAAACCACTGAAGTAGGAAAACGGAAGCAGGCAGAAGAGAAATACCGGGACCTGTTCGATAATTCGAGTGATTTCCTTTTTACAATGGATCTGAAAGGCAATTTCACTAATGTAAACAAAGCGGCTGAAATAAATACAGGGTATACCAGGAATGAGATTATTGGAATGAGTTTTAAGGATTATACGGAGAGGAAAAATCACCCTGACCTGGTAACTGCTTTTTCAACTGTTTATCGAACGGGAGCACAGTTAAAAGATTACGCGTTTGATGTAATCATCAAGGATAAAAAGAAAAAGCATTTTGAAATAAACCTTTCGCTCTTGAAGAAAGATGATAAGATAATTGGTTTTAAGGGGAGTGCGAGAGATGTTACGTTGCGTAAACAAGCAATCGAGGCATTGCATCAGAGTGAGGAGAAATTTCGGGCGATCAGTACCTCTGCACAGGATGCCATCATAATGATAAACAATGATGGCCTGATCACTTTCTGGAACCCCTCTGCCGAAGAGATGTTTCAATACACGAAAAAAGAGGTTCAGGGAAAAGACTTACATGCCCTCCTTACCCAGGAGATTTATCACGAGGCGTTTCAGGAGGGATTCCGGAAATTCAAGAGCACGGGCAAGGGAACTGCAATAGATCAAACACTCGAATTAACTGCCAAAAGAAAAGATGGAACTGAGTTCCCTATAGCATTGTCACTCTCTGCTGTGAAACTGGAAGGGAAATGGAACGCGATCGGGATCGTCAGAGATATTACATTGCAAAAACAGCTTGAGATTACCTTGCGCGACCAATCAGATGAACTGAAGGGGCGTAATGAAGAACTGGATGCATATGCCCAGACCGTGGCCCATGATCTCAAAAACCCGCTCGGACTGGTAATTGGCTATTCTGATCTGATCATAACGGATTACGACGAGCTCTCTGAGAATGAGACTAAAACATATATTGGTGAAATAAATGATGCCGGAAAAAAGATGCAGAACATCATTGACAACCTGCTGTTGTTTGCCAGTTTGAGAAAAGAAGAGATTAAACCCAATGTGTTGGATATGGGCGATATCGTTGGCGAAACAATCAAGCGACTGAAGCCGATGATAAAAGAGAAGAATGCAACAATTACCATCCCCGATAAATGGCCCCGGGTAGTTGGATATGCGGCCTGGGTGGAGGAGATATGGATCAACTACCTGAGCAATGCTCTCAAATATGGCGGGGAGTCACCACGAATTGAATTGGGATCAGATACCGGAAAATCAAAAAATATCCTTGAAGGATTCGCTCGCTTCCGGGTTCGGGATTTCGGTTCCGGTATCGACCTGAAAGAGAAGAAGCACCTGTTTAAATCATTTGAACGATTCGATGCAGGTACTGCCAAAGGACATGGACTGGGACTCTCTATTGTGAAACGGATCGTTGAGAAATTAGGAGGAGAAGTCGATGTCATCAGCGAAGCTGGCAAAGGAAGCACCTTTTATTTTACCTTGCCGACGTGATAACTTTAAAGCTTGATCAACTTTTCCAAGTACCAGGTCTCCCCTATCCGGATATGCAGGAGATAGATCCCGGAGGGAAGATGTTGGACCAGACCTGACAAATTCAAGGCTTGATCGCCAGGCTCAAGGATTCCAATCTTACGATCAGCTCTCTTTTTCCCTGTCATATCACTGATTACGATAGAGATATGGGTTGCTTTCTTCAGATTTATTATGAGATTCAACTGATCGTTAACGGGATTTGGATAGAGAGTAAAGGGTTTCCGTACCCTGTTTAACGGATTGATCCCTAATGGCCATTTGCCTGCGCCGGTACAGATAACTTCTACCGAAGGGGTAGGAGAGTCGTTCAGAACGTCAAGCGTGCCGTAAAATGATTTTGCCTCATCCGGGATAAACGTCACATCCACCACCTGTTCCTGATTGGATACCAGAGTGAAGGAGTCAGGGGTGGCAATAAAAACAGGATTTGATGATGTGATATCTGTTACGGTTAATACACCTGTTCCGGTGTTTTTCACAACCGTTTGCAAAGTTGAACTCTGGTTCACCAGTGTGGTATCGAAATCGAGAGCCGCCGGATTCACGCTGATCCCGGGCTGTGCATATCCTGAGCATGTGATCACGAACAGGATAAAGGCTGGAATTGTTTTCATCTGTCTAAATTACAACAAAGAGAGGAAGATTTCAAGTTCTTTGAAGAATATTTAATAAATTTGGGTTTGATTGATGAAAGAGACCGTCAAACATGCTGAATAACAACAAGGGTTCAACGCTCAGAAAGTATTTCTCCATATTCGTTCCCCCTACACCGGGCTTCTCCTTCCGAATCATTGACCGTCTCTTCTGGAAACATCCTGTCCATCCCAAATACTATCCCAAAGTGCTGGGTAGCTACCTGCTGAATTTTCTGAATGCTCCTTTCCGCGGATATGAACGAACCTATATCAATCCAAAGATCCGCCGGGAAACAATTGAGAATCCGCCTGTTTTCATTATCGGACACTGGCGCAGCGGAACTACGCATTTGCACAACCTGGTGACCCGAAACCCGGAGATGGCCTATGTAACTACCTTTCAAAGCCTCTTTCCCAATAACATGGTTAACAAGGTTGGCAGGACCTTGTTTATGCTTCTGTTGAAACTGGCTTTGCCCCCCAACAGGCTGGCCGACTCTGTTGAACTAGACCCAGAATATCCTGAAGAGGAAGAGTTTACATTAGGCATGAAAGTGCCTGTCTCGTACTACTTTTTCTGGCTCTTTCCCAAGCAGACAAAAGAGTTTTATAAGAGGTACATTGAATTTGCCGAATTATCACCTGAGACAGTAAAGGAGTGGGGGGAGGAGTACTCCCTGCTAATCAAGAAAGCGATCCGAAACACAAAAGGAAAGATCTTTATATCCAAGAATCCTCCCAACACCGGACGCATTCCACAACTCCTCAAGCTCTTTCCGGATGCCAGGTTTATCTTTATCCACCGAAACCCGGCGGAGGTCTATTCATCCACGCTTCATTTTCTGAGACAACTGCTGCCTAAGCTGACATATCACACCATCACCGATCACCAGATAGAAGAGAACATGATCTATGTTTACCGGGCGTTGATGAAAAAATACCTGAACGATCGCGATCAGGTTCCTCCCCGGAATTTATATGAGATGAGGTACGACGATTTAATGGCTGACCCGGTGCGGGAAATCGAAAACATTTACCTGCAGTTCAACTTCCCCGAACGTTCGCAGGGGATGGAGCTGGTGAAGCAGCACCTGGAAGAGACCAAAGAATTCTCCGGAAATAAGCTCAAACTCACTAATAAACAGCGTGAACGGGTCAAGAGAGAGTTCGGATTCGCTTTCGGGGAGTGGGGGTACCCGTTGCCTAAATAGGCATGCCAAAACCGAAAAAGAATCCGTTGGAAGGAACAGAGGTAAAGGCATATTCAAACCGGATCACCATGTCGTAATAGGTCACAAAGTCCAATCCGACGCCAACACTATACAGCATCCTGTTATTTAATGGATTATCGACTGTGAATTTGTTTGTTACATACCCTGCATCCCCAAAGATATTCAGGTAGAAAGCATACTGCAGGTTTTTGAACTTGTTCTTCTTGCCTCCTTTTTTTGCTTTCCGAATAGAGGGTTTCACTATTTCATATTTTATATTACTTCTGAAATAGTACATCTGGTCACCCCTTATCGTATAAAGATCATACCCACGGATGAAGTTTTTATTCTCAGTTAGGTTTTGCTGGTAGTAATAGGGATAATTTTCTCCTGTGGAGTTAACTGCTTTGACCATCTCTGCCGTGTATATTCTCTCGCTGATTTTCTGATAAAAGTGAAGATCAACACCGTAGTAGAAGAGGTCCAGTTCCCTGGTAAGAATCCCAAGCCCTTTCTTTTCAACAAACACTTTTAACAGGGCCCCCTCCAGAGGGTATGACCTGTTGTTACGGGAGTCGTAATAAAAATCAACATAGAGACCAAGGGAGATATTCTCTTTTGACTTTCCGGCGAGGAAAGTTGAATCGAGTTGAAAAAGCGAATCGGAGATTTGTGTATATACTCCGGTGAGTTTGATTGTGGAATAGTTATATAATCCGGGCCGGAGTTTTAAAGCGGCTGTTAACTTCACCTCCTGCAGGCTATTGTAGTCAAATAGATTTTGCTTTTTATTTTCCAATGAACCATATTCTACCGTATAGAGGTTAGTGTAACGCGCTCCTGTGAGGAGCCCTACTTTCTCGCCGCTGCCGATCCAGGGGATATAGTATCCCAGCCCGAAAGAGTATGACTTTCCAGCATAAGCGACTACAGAAGCTTGATGACTTCTGCCCCACAGGTTGTTATGGCTGAAAAACAGTCCCATGCTAAGGTCAGACCATTTGGGATCACGAATAAACTCGTTGAAATTAGGCCCCTCCAGTTTGACGATCGGAAAGATCCACCAATAATGCCGCTCCGTCACACCGATGAGGACCTTGTAGTCGTTATCCTGGATCTGCTCAAGCGTTACGTTGACTGTCAGAAAAAGTCGTGTGTTTATGATGTTTTCGCGGCTGTATTTCAGCCGTAGCCTCAATTCGCTGGAGTCTCCGGGGAAAAACCGTTTATCCTTAAAATTGATCTTTTTTCCCGGAGGCATGGTTGACAGACTATCACCTACCTTGAAATCCAGCTCCCTGACGATGATGAAATCACGGGTTAACTTGTTGCCGGTGATCTCTACTGCCGAGATTTCTACCTATGGGTAGGGGATGGTATCGGGCAGATGGATCGCTCCATCTTTGTTCTGAGCAAATAGAGGTGAAGTGGGAATCAAAAAGAGAAGGAAGAATAAAAGTGTATTGGAGAAAACTGTTTGGATCGTCTTTATATTCATATATCACTTGATTTCAGATTGTTAATATGCGGTTGATTGGCGTTAATCACTATTTTTCCAGGGTAAATATAAATTTGGAACCGGTTCCTGTTTCCGATTCTACATTTATGGAACCACCACTTTTTTCCACCATCTTCTTTACCGTAGCCAACCCGATCCCGTTACCTGATTGGCCAAATTTGTCGCTTGCTTTCAGCACCTCAAATATCTTGAATATCTTCTCCTGGTGCTCTTCCACTATTCCCGGGCCGTTATCCTGTACATAGAATTTATAATGGGTGTCACTCTCTGAAACGCCAATCTCAACACGACTCTGTTTTTTATCATTGTATTTAATAGCGTTGGCAACCAGGTTTATCAGAATCTGATCAATCACAGTTCTGTTCGCCACTATTTCACTCAATGTTGACTTCAAACCAAGGGTTAACTCTTCCTCATAAACGAACAGGTTGGCCATATCGTTGAGTAACTGGTCCAGATTTATCCTGGATTTATTCTCTTTCAGTGTATTTTCACTTCTACAGTGTTCAAGCAAACCATCGATTAACCTCCTCAACTTATCAGAGGAACCTTCAATGAGATCTAACATGGATCTCCCTTCCTCATCAATTGTTGAACTGTACTCCTCTGAGAATAGTTTCGTCATACCTGCGATTCCGATCAAAGGAGATTTAAGGTCATGGGCAGCGATAGAGGCAAACTGCTCCAACTCCTGGTTTTTCTCTTCAAGCCCTTCAAAAGCCTCTTCCAATAATTTCTTGGTTTTTCTAAGCTCAATTAAATTCATTACCTGATTTGACAGGGCGGTCAAGGCATTTAACTGCTTCTTACTTAATTGTTTGGTTTTGTGATCAACAACACATAAGGTTCCCAGTGGAAGTCCCTTTTCACTGACCAATGGAACACCAGCATAGAAGATGATATAGGGATCTCCAATGACCAGTGGATTATCGTGAAAGCGTTCATCCTCCCGGGCATCTTGAACAATTAACGTGTTTGTAGGATCATTAATGGCATGAGCGCAAAAAGCATGTTCTCTGGGTGTTTCTGTCATCTCAACTCCATGATGAGATTTGAACCACTGACGCTTATTGTCAATTAAGCTTATATAAGAGATTGACGTGCCACATATTTCTGCAGCAATGGCAGTCAGGTTATCATAGTCTATCTCTGGAAGGGTATCAAGAATAGAGTAAGATTCCAGATCTTTTTGCCTCTCTTCTTCCTTATTAAAATCTTTGGGAGCTATCATGAGGGTTTTATTATTTCTATTCGATCAATGGTTGCTCTTGTGGGTATGGGGTAACCTGACCGTTTGCCACGAGCGGATAAATGCTACGATATCAAGCCGTTGTTCGGCTGTCAGAGCTTGGTGCTGTTTAGAATCAGCTCCCCACACCGGCATCGGTGTCCCGGGCCTGCCCAGGGTAATCGTAGCCAGGATAAACCCATTGGTCGCTGCATTCAGGAACTGCTGGTCGTTGAGGGATGGCGCTTTCAGCCCGCTTCCATGAGTGCCGTGACACTCTGCACACAACTCTCCGAACAGGATCTGCCCTGCCTCTTTATTCCCTAGTGTTGGCCCCGGGTAAATGTATTTCCATACCGTATCTTCACATGAACGGATAAACCGGATGATCTCTCGAATTTCACCAGGCTGAAGTCCGCCCTCCTGGGATCCGGACCGGATCCAGCCATGCATAGGGGTATGAACCCGGCCGCGGGAGATGGTTTGATAGAGGAAATAGTCATCTGCAGTCCGGATAAAATCCATGTTCAGTATCGCCGGCCCCGTGTTGCCTTCGCCATGCTCGCCATGGCAGCGGGAACAAGCGTAGTGGAATAACTTGGCACCCCTCCCAGCCTCCCCTGAAGGGGAGGAGTAAGTCCCCTTCAGGGGATTTAGGGGTATTGAATGCCCAATTACACTGATAAACGCCAGCAAACCAGCCATCTCCTGATCCGTAAAGAACGACCACGACGGCATAGCAGTATTCATCCGGCCACGAAGAAGGGTGTTGTAGATGTACTCTTTTGAAGTTGCCCGAAAGAAATCATGGTTGTTGAACCCGATAGCCAGACCACCAATCGCCTTAGCCCCATGACAGGTTTCACAGTGGATTTTAAATAGCTCTTTACCTGCTGCTCCGGATCCTTTTCCTGTAGCCAGAAGGGTGGCGGTTTGATCCCAGGTGGAATTGATGACCCTTTGTGAACGAACAAAGTGATTCAAACCATCCAACTCTTCCCGGGAGAGACCTGAGAAATTGGGTGCCCAGGATGCCATCTGCTGGTTCAACCGGCCCCAATGCAAAATCGTAGAAATATAACTCTCACTTGCAATCGCCAGAAATCCGGGCTGACCGATAGCGGGAACCCCGGTTTTGTAAGTCGAGTAGGGTTTCCCCTCGCCACTCTTGCCATGACAGGCGGAGCAGACCATCTGATAGAGTGGTTCTCCCGACAGGTCAGGCCGGTTGCCCTTGAGCTCGCTGATCACATTGAGGCCAATGTACCCGTACGGAATATCGGGGTTGGACAAGCCCATGATCAGGGTGGCGAGAGCAACCAGGTCGCTCTCAGGAAGGTCGTACTGCAGCATCCGGGAGCCGGGAGAGACCATCTCCGGATCTTTGAAATGCTGTTCAAGCCAGTTAGAGATCGTTTGCTTGCCCTGGATGTTTCGAAAGTTGTATTCATGCCTGGATTTATCCCCCTGGGTAGTCAGATCAGGCCCCAGGATACCTCCCACATCCCTCGCTTTATGACATCCCAGGCATCCTTCCCGCAGGAAGATGCTGCGGCCTTCATTCAGCACCCGCGTGTTTTTCAGGAGAGAATCGGCTGAAAATAGGGATAAGTGGCACTTACCACACGAAGATTCGATGAAAGGAGGGTCCAATACCGGTTGGTCCCAAGCGTTCCGGGGATTTTGTGCAAATGCATCCCGTTTATTCAGTGCCTGTCCTTGCCCGCCATGGCAGATAGTGCAACCGAACTCCTTTACCGGGTGATGCTTCAGCCAGGAGCCAGGATGGGGCAGGAAGGGCTCCTGCATCGAGTCGATCAACGCTCCGTTAATAGCCGGGTGGCAGGTGATACACCTGTCGGTCCTGTGCAAATCGGGCAGCTCAACCTGGTAAACACCTGCTTCGGGAATCAGCGCTTTTCGAATCTCCGGATCGTGATATTCACGCTTCAATACTTTGCGGTATATTCGTTGTACTTGCTTCCACGAAGGGAACAGCCCTTCATTGATCCAGCCCACAGCAAGCACAACAATGATCACCACTGCCAGCACCCTGGCTGTTTTGGAGAAATAGTACCGGTAGCGTTGCTCGTTGTTCATATGATAAAGTGCCAGTTTTCGCCCCGGAACCAGATCCCGATGATCATGAAGATAGTCCACCCTGTCATAAATCCGGTAAAGAGGGCAATTACAGTGATGCGTCTGGAAGAAGTATAGCGTGAAACGATCCAGGCCCAGATGAAGTAGGCTGCAACAGATAGGGTTCCAGGATTCAGCAACATCGTCAACACCACGGATAGATCGGAGCCTGGCTTAACCGGAATTGTAACAACAAGCGACAGTGTGACAAAGAAAATCGTAACAGCACCGCACAGAAGGAGAGACAACCACGTAATTTTGAGCCCTGCTCTCCCTGAGAACCAAACCCCACCCGACTCTTCCTCCTTGTCAAACCAGGGAATGAAGAAGAGGAATCCAAGGAATAGGAGAGGGAGGATAAATCCGCCCATAAACGCGGAGTAGGAGACCACCTCCTGGATGCCAAGCAGGTACCAGGGTGATTTCGCCGGGTTTTCAGGCAGGTTGGTGTTGGCAATGATCTTCAGGGGAGCATCCAGAACCAGACCCAGGATCAGCAGGGTAGCGGCCACCAGCAGGAAGATGGAGAGTTCAGCCCATAAGGCAGTCGGCCAGGCGGGAATCTCATGATCTTCCCTGGAATGGACCTCCTTCCGGGCCAGACCCCCCGCTTTCCGGATCCGCCAGAAATGGTATCCGATCAAACCCATAAGGGTCACCGGCAGAATGATGACATGCAGGGTGAAAAATCGTGTCAGGGTGGCCTGTCCGACCTCCTGACCGCCCAGCAATAAACGCTTGAAAAAGCCTCCGGGATCAAAGAAACCGGTGATCCCGATCAGGTCGGTCAGCTCCCGGAACGAGGCGGCAATGTTAGCACCGATGGTAACGGCCCAGTAAGCGAGCTGGTCCCACGGGAGCAGGTAGCCGCTGAAGCTCATCATCATCACCACCAGCAGCATCACCACGCCGATCACCCAGTTGGTTCTCCGGGCACCATAGTAAGCTCCTTTATAGAATGTCCGGAAGAGGTGGAGAAACGTGACAAAAACCATCGCATGAGCCGACCATCGGTGGATATTCCGGAATACCCGTCCGCCTGGCACATAAAAGATGATCTCCTTCACCGAAAAATAGGCCGACTCAACCGAAGGGGTGTAATGAACCATCAGCAGCATGCCGGTAACCAGCTGGGTAAAGAAGAGGGAAGCCAGGATCACACCGAGGCCCCATGTTGCTTGCGGGGATAGTACTTCCGGATGGATGCGGGGAGCATGAATATGCAGAAAGAAGTTCTGAGAGACGTTTTTGATGCGCTCACGGAGAGTTTCGTTGCCGGTAGTGCTTTGCTGAACCATAATCAGATGACGAAACGGGTTTCGGGAGAGACCTTCTTATCCAGGTTAGCGATCAGGGTGCCGTCAGGCATCCCGTTGACATGATACCACGGCAGGTTCCGGAGAGCCGGACCGGTCAACACGATCCCGTTAATGGAGAAAGATGAACCATGACAGGGACAGAGGAAGCCGGAGGTATCTTTATCGACCACACACCCCAGGTGGGTACAGATGGCAGACATGGCAGCAATGCCTGAATGGTCGCGCAGGATATAGAGCCTTGGCTCAGGGAGAAAAGTCATCTGATTGATCGGAAAATCGTCGGGTTTCCCGATCCTGATGCGCCTGTATCCACCACTTTTCGGGGAATGAGTGAAGAAATAACAAAAGGAATTGTCACCAGGCCGGCTAATCCGATCACCGATATGGAGAGGCGACGGAAAAACTCTCTTCTGGAATAAGCTTTTGGCTTCTTTTCTTCCATTTATGCAAATCTAAAGAAAATAGTGGACAAGTGGACAAGTGGGCAAGTGGACAAGTGGACAAGCGAACAATTCAAGTTTGTTGGATAAACCACTCAATGTATTGTGGAATTTTTGTTCCCAAATAATATGGTAGATTCAAAAGGAGAAAAGGGTTCCCTTTAGGTGTTTTAACTTTCTCCACTGAAAAACGGTTTGCGAGTAGCCTTACAGCATAAGGATGGTTACATTTGTCCATAAATTGATGAAGCGAACGTAATCTTCCTTTTTTTCCTGATTTTATTTCAATTGGGATTAAAAATTGTTTGTATTGATATAGTAGATCTATTTCTGCTGTACTTTTTGCTTTTTCACGAACCCAAAAATGTGTCTTAAAGGATGCTGAATCATGTTGTGCTTGCAATTCCTGGGAGACTATATGTTGAATTATTCTTCCTTTATATATAGCATGCATATCCCTAATGCCTATCATTTCTGCCTGAATATTCAAGGAATGATTGAGAAGCCCGGTATCAAGAAATTGTAAACGTGGCCTTTTTTTTTTGTCTTCATTTATAGGCGGTGCAATTGCAGTTGCAGGATATATTAATCGGATAACTCTTGCCGAATCTAAGGACCTCAGTGCTTCTCCAACTTCTCGGGATTTATATACTGAGTTTCCAAACCCTTCAAAACTAATCCGATCCATTTCACTTGAAGCAGTATTAATCACATGCCTCAGAGTTTTTCTTTCGGTAGGATTGGATGCATATTTCTCTGCATCATCCTTGTAACTTTGCCATAAAGCAGCATACAATGATCCCAGATTTGCCATACTCTTATCAAGAATGAATTGCTTCACTATTTCAGGCATACCACCTATTATTGTATAATTATGAAACAAATCCATTAGTGTTTCATATGCAAAATCCCGACAAGGAATGGTATTGAGCTCTTCAATTGCTTTTTGATGTTTGGATGCCATTAAAAATTCCTCAAAATCAAATGGATGCAGAACCATTTGTTCTACTCGGCCCACAGGAAAGGAAGCAACCTTTTTTAAAGCAAATTCAAGTAATGATCCAGCTGCTATCACATAGATTTGAGGTAACTCTTCATGGAAATAACGGAGAAGTTGTATAGCTTTTGGTGATTCTTGTATTTCGTCAAGAAAGAGCAAAGTAGGCTGATCGGTATTTATGGTTTTGGTCGAAAGGTAAATTGCATCCATCACGTACTTTACCTCATCCATTTCTTCAAAAAGTCTCCGATTCTTCTCTTTTTCCAGGTTGATTTCAATAAAATTGGGAAACTCAGAGGCAAATTGTCTGATCAATGTTGATTTACCCACCTGGCGACCTCCTCTTAATATCAGTGGTTTCCGGGTCTGGCTATCTTTCCATATTAGCAATTTTTTGTATGCTTTGCGTTCAAAAATCATGATATGTGTTATATGTTCCGTGCAAATATAAACAATTATTGTAACATATTCCGCGCATAATTTAAGAATATTTGTAATGAGTTCCGGGTAACAAATTTGAAATCCTGTCAATTGTTCACAGTAATCGAATTCAGTAAATCCGTGAGAATTCTGACTCGTTTTTGTACATTCGCTGAAGCATTGTAACAATTCATCCCTTATGGCCAGAGTATCACGAACACCATCTCTTTTCATCACACTGCTTATCCTCCTTTACATAATTGGTTGGGCAACAAGTTGTGGCGATGGCCCATCCCAAACCGGATCAAACGCCACTACAGCAGAAGATACCCTGACGTATGTCGGTCGTGAGGCCTGCAAGAGGTGCCACGAAAAACAGTATGAGCTCTATATCGGCTCCGATCACGATATGGCAATGGATCATGCTGACAGCTCTACGGTACTTGGGAATTTTGATGATGTAACCTTTACCCACCTGGGTGTGACATCAAAATTTTATACGCGTGACGGAGACTATTTTGTCTTCACTGAAGGTCCGGAAGGAAAAATGACTGAGTACAAAGTTGATTATGTGTTCGGTGTAAGGCCGTTGCAGCAATACCTGGTAGAGTTTCCAGGTGGTCGTTACCAGTGCCTGCCTCTCTGCTGGGATACCCGCCCCAAAGAGGAGGGAGGCCAGAAATGGTTCCATATTTACGGCGAAGAGAAAA
The DNA here is from genome assembly GCA_014382125.1 of Bacteroidota bacterium. Classification (GTDB taxonomy): domain Bacteria; phylum Bacteroidota; class Bacteroidia; order Bacteroidales; family FEN-979; genus QYOJ01. Next base: position 17,419 of record JACNKI010000129.1, read on the forward strand.
TTCCGCACACCGACTTCCTCTACTGGACCAAAGTCATGCAAAACTGGAACTACATGTGCGCCGAATGTCACTCCACGAACCTGAAGAAACAATTCGACCCTGAAACCGATAGTTACCATACTATCTGGTCGGAGATCGATGTCTCCTGCGAATCGTGTCATGGTCCCGGGTCGGCTCATGTTGCCTGGGCAGAAGAAAATGAAAAGAATCCAACGGCAAAAGAGCCGGGCGGTATGGGACTGGCAATCCGTTTCAAAGATCCTGCAGGTGGAGCCTGGGTCTTCAAACCCGGGAGCAGCGTATCCGAACGAACAGTAAAGCGGGATGGCCTGACAACGCTGGAGACTTGTGCCCGTTGTCATGCCCGGCGGATGACGATACACGAAGATTATACGTTTGGCCACTCGTTTCTCGATACACATCGCCCCTCGTTGCTGGAGGATCAGCTCTATTTTTCCGACGGACAGATCCGGGATGAGGTCTATGTTTATGCCTCTTTTCTGCAGAGCAAGATGTATCATAAAGGGGTAATTTGCTCCGACTGCCACGAACCACACAGCCTCAAGGTCTATGTGCAGGGAAACGCTCTTTGTTACCGTTGCCACCTTCCGGATCAATATGGCAGCAAGAGCCACCATTTCCACAAGGATAACTCCACCGGTGCCCTCTGTGTGGAGTGCCACATGCCGGAACGAACCTATATGCAGATAGATCCCCGGCGAGATCACAGCATGCGGAATCCCCGGCCTGACCTCTCCGTCCTTTTGGGAACGCCCAATGCCTGTACCCGTTGCCACGATGATCAATCGGACGAATGGGCTGCAGAGTACTTCTATAAATGGTATGGTAAGAAGGATCGTGGGGTCCATTACGGTGAGACCTTCTGGGAGGCCCGACGCATGTATCCTGAAGCCTTGCCACGGTTAATCGCGCTGGCTACCGATACAGCTCTTCCTGCCATGATACGCAGCACCGCTTTCTACTATCTCGAAAATTATCAGGCCCCGTCTCTCTTTCCAGCTATAAAGAAAGGATTGCAGGATCCCGATCCCCTGATCAGGTTTGGCGCTTTGCAGGGTAGTGTCACACTTAGTGATGAGGAGAAACTCACACTCTTCCAGCCTCTGCTCATAGATGATGTGAGGCTTGTGCGAGCCCAGGCAGCCAGGATGATCCCGGTAGAATCTGTGGCTGGAATGACCCGCAAGATGAAGGAGCTGTATGACCTGGCTCTTACTGAATACCTGGCTGTTGAAACTACTAATGCCGATCATCCGTTTGCCTGGCTGAACATTGGAAATTACTTCCTTCAGGCTGGAGATATCGAAGAGGCGGAACAAGCTTACCGACGTGCCATCACCATAGAACCGGCCCTGCCGCAGAGCTATATCAACCTGGCAGATCTCTACCGGAGAACTGGTCAGGATGAAAAAGGCAAGGAGATCCTGTCGGAAGCCTTGGTTTATATACCTAATTCGGCACCTGTTCATCACTCACTGGGCTTATTGGATGTTCGGCAGGGCCAGACACCAGCAGGAGTTGAACATCTGAAACTAGCCGCTGAGCTGGAACCGGAGAATGGTCGGTTTGCCTATGTTTACGGCGTAGCCCTCTATTCTACCGGAAAGTACCGCGAGGCCATTCGCTTCCTTGAAGAGGCACGGAAACACAACCCTTTTGACAGGGATATCCTTTACGGACTTGTCTCCTATTATGGAGAGATGGGACAGCTGAAGGAGGCTCGTGAAATCGCTGAAGAGTTGGCTGGTTATTATCCTGAAGATCAAAGGTATAAGGATGTGCTTAAACGGCTCAATAATCTGAAGATCATAAAGCCATAACTTTTTTTTCTTCGTAACATATAACCTTTTGCCTTGTTGACGGATTAAGTAGTAAAAAACCATGAGCACCATTAAATTATTTGAAAGCAAAAAGATTCGTTCAGTCTGGAATGAACAAGAGGAACAATGGTATTTCTCCATTGTTGATATTATTGAAGTTCTAACAGAAAGTGCAAGACCAAGGAAGTATTGGAATGACCTGAAACAGAAATTAAATAGTGAGGGTTTTACCGAGTTGTCCGCAAAAATCGGACAACTGAAACTTCTTTCTCCGGACGGGAAAAGATATAGTACGGATGTTGCAAATTCTAAAGTCTTGCTTCGTATTATCCAATCCGTTCCATCACCAAAAGCCGAGCCATTCAAACGATGGCTCGCTAAAGTTGGTTATGAGCGCCTGGAAGAGATAGAGAATCCGGAAATTGCCACAAAAAGGACAAGGGAATTATATAAAGCAAAAGGTTACCCTGATGACTGGATCGAAAAGAGGATGAGAAGCATCGCCATTAGGGAAGAACTTACAGATGAGTGGAAAAACCATGGGATCAAGCAAAAAATAGAATATGCAATATTGACAGCTGAAAATATCTAAAGCAGCTTTTGGACTTACTCCGGCTGAATACAAAAAGCTCAAAGGGTTGAAACGTGAAAACCTCAGAGATCATATGACTGATTTGGAGTTGATTTTTTCGATGTTGGGAGAAGCTTCAACGACAGAGATTGTCACAACACAACACCCGGAAGGTTTTGATGAGAACAAAGATGTTGCCCATGAGGGTGGGAAGATTGCTGGTGATGCACGGAAAGCTTTGGAAAAGAAGACGGGAAAGGAAATTGTTGAAAAGAAAAACTACTTTCCTCCTGAGAATGCCTGAACTTAGAGTGAAGTTTCAGTTAGAAATCATAATAAACCAGGATCCAGATCCTGTTAGCGGTACCGGTTGAGCCATCTTTGTCGATGCGGCTTCCAAACACATATTCAAAGCCCAGCCTGGCTCCGTCTATCACCTCCCAGAAAATATCAGCGGAAGCGCTGTAGCTATGGTTGTAAGCATCACCAGGCTGGTAATCTTTGTTGCCGATTGCTGCTATCCCAGCAGACAGGAATGTGGAGAGATTAGGCAACCATTTTCTCTGATAGGATATAAAGCCTCCTACCGAGAACAACGCCTGGTAGTTTCCGGTTCCTGGATTATAGATCATATCCTGTCCCTTGCCGTCAAAGATACTGATGTAGTGTGAAATCGCTCTTCCACACGTACCCTGCCACAATAAGGCATCAGACGGAGTAATAAAAAATTTCCCGGAGACAGAGCCCCCGTATCCCATGGTATTCGTAACGTCGGAACTAGGCATCGGAGGAGATTACATGCAGCACCACCTGATTGGGCTTAATTGTCATTGCGAGCGTAGCGAAGCAAGCACATGATTGCCATTATTTGGTATGACTGGTTCGTTGGCTGGCGTATTTTCCGACGAGCAGCGCGATGATAATCGCTAAATAGAGCTGACCAGTAACACTGATCAGGATTGAGAGTGATCGGGAGGATGCTTGCAATGGAACAATATCTCCGTATCCCAGGGTTGTGAGTGTTACGAATCCATAGTAGAGGTATTCACTGAAGTTACCACCGATATTGTCGCCAGCTGCAGGGGATACATTGAACATGCCAGAGTTGATCTGAGCCAGAACCCCAACAAGGATAGAGAAAATCAGCCCAAGAAGCAGGTATCCGATGATAGCTGAGATAATAACCTTTACAGTAACTTGTTTGGCTACAGCGACCTGGTGGATAAAGAATCCAGTCATAAACGCAAAAAAGAGAAAGTTCAGTAAAACGGAGATGGTCTCCAGGATGGTCAGGGAATAGATCGTTGAAATCCATTCCATGGATATAGCGGCTAATACGAGAAATAGAAATTTCCACCGGTGTTTACCCAATGTCATTGTGCAGGTGATGAAGAGCAGGGTATAAGCTACACTATATAATACATCGTGCCACTCATATGGTAAAATGGCAATCACAAATACCAGGAAGAAAATGAGTCCCAGCAATAGCGGGTCCCAGAGATTTTTCAGGAAGGTTGTTGGCTTTTTCATGGTTTTCTTCATACTCTCATACCCTCATACGTTGTTATTGATTGGGCGAAGGAGCAGTTTGCAACGTCTGGACCACTTTATCAATCCCAAGTGAAGAACCCCGAACCGGCGGGAATTCCTTAAAAGTTGCCAGGAACTCCCCTGCAATTTGTTGTGCAGGAACAAAGGTCCACATGTTATCTGCAAACCAGCGAATGTACATAGAGGATTCTTTCCAGGCTGTTTCATATGGGTCTGCTCTTAAATTGATCAGGATAGGCCAGGCCGGTTGCTTGCGATAGGCCGTGTTGATAGCTCCTTCGAGGAGAGTAAAATGGAGTTTCCAGTTTTCATATCGAATGGCATTCAAATTTCCTCCCTGATCGAAATAGAAAATCTCTTTGCGGGGATCTTCTTTGACATCTCCTTTCCAGAAGGGCATCATGTTATAGCCATCCAGGTGGATTTTGAAATTCTTGTCGCCTGCCTGATATCCTGTTAACAGTTTCTCCTTTATATCGGGCACTCCGGCAGCAGCCAGTATGGTAGGCAACATATCTTCGTGTGAATAAATATTGTTGTCAACTGTACCTGCTTCAATTACACTTGGCTAGCGGATCACACAAGGTACACGAAAACCACCTTCCCATGTCGTTCCTTTCTCTCCATAAAATGGGGAAGTTCCGCCATCGGGCCAGGTAAATTTCTCAGCACCATTATCGGTTGAATACATCACAATGGTATTATTGGCAATGCCGAGTTCATCTAATTTGGCTAACACTCTACCAATTGGCTTATCATGCTCAACCATTCCATCAGCATAAAGTCCAATGCCTGTAATTCCATCACTCTCCTCTTTCAACCGGGTCCACACATGCATGCGTGTAGCGCTCAGCCAAACAAAAAACGGTTTTCCCTCTTTATGTGCTTTTTCGATAAATGCAAGAGCTGCATTGGTAAATTCATCATCAGCTCTCTCCATTCTTTTTTGGGTCATAGGGCCGGTATCTTCAATTCTACCATCTGAATAAGAGTGTATAACACCCCGGGGACCAAATTCTTTGTGAAAAGCGGGATCTTTAGGATAGTAATATGTTTCAGGTTCTTCCTCTGCATTCAGGTGATACAGGTTCCCAAAGAATTCATCAAATCCATGATTTGTAGGAAGGTGATTGTCGCGATCACCAAGGTGGTTTTTCCCAAACTGTCCGCTTGTATAACCTAGCGGTTTGAGCAAATCAGCGATCGTAGCCATCTCTTCTGTGATCCCCTGCTCAGAGCCAGGCATCCCGATCGTGAGCAAACCTGTTCGAAATGGGTGCTGGCCTGTGATAAATGCAGCTCTTCCGGCCGTACATGATTGTTGAGCATACCAATCGGTAAACATGGCACCTTCATTGGCAATCCGGTCAATGTTTGGCGTCTGGTAGCCCATGATGCCATGGTTGTATTTACTGATATTCGCCCATCCAATATCATCTCCCCAGATGACCAGGATGTTGGGTTTGTCCTGGGGCAAAGGTTGAGATACTTACCCATGTCAGGATTAATAGTAGAAGTTTTGCTTTCTTCATGATTTTGGTTTAAGGTTTTTGAGTTTCCGTAATATGGTTACAAATTCGACAGATCTAATATTCGATAAAGATAGAATAATCTTGAAAAAGTCCATGTTGTTTGCAAAATAATAATTCGTGATATTATCCTTCCGATCCAACCTGTCAGGAAGTGTTGAAACGGCTTAAAAACCCTCCGGGTAGCGAATCCTTAATGAGAAAAACAATTGCGAGCATTAAATTACCAAATTGGTAATTTTTTATTATCTTTGTAATAGCTAAGGAAGTAACATGAGAGTAGTAGCTAAAAAAATACTTCGGGATTTCCGGGAAAAATATCATGATTCTGAGGAGCCTTTAAAAACATGGTATAAGGAAGCATCAAATGCCGATTGGAAAAGACCTGATGACATCAGAGCTGAATATACGAGATCAAGTATTTTGAAAAGCGGACGAGTAGTTTTCAATATTTGTGGAAATAAATACCGGTTGATTGTTGATATAAACTACAGCAGACACTGGGTGTTTATTCGGTTTATTGGAACACATAAAGAGTATGATAATATAGATGCAGATAAAATATAGGACTATGAATATAAAAGCTATTAAAACGGAAGAAGATTACTATCAGTCTATCAAAAGACTTGAAAAGATCTTCCATGCACCTGAAGATTCCGAAGAAGGTGATGAAGCTGATGTGCTCTCCATTTTGATTGAGAAGTATGAAGATGAGCATTATCCGGTTGAAGCCCCGGACGCTGTTGAGGCTATCAAATTCAGGATGGAGCAGATGGATATGAGTAAGCGTGATTTAGCTAAAATTCTCGGATATGAAAGCCGGGTTTCAGAGATATTTAATAGAAAGCGAAAACTAACCCTTAAAATGATTCGTAACCTTCATAAGAAATTAAAAATACCTTATGAATCGTTGATAGCGGATTGATCCTGACTTTGTAATTTACTAAATTTGCCATGGTTGACTTCCTTGTCAAAAAACGGTCAACCTATTTCAGACACCGACAATTAACACCAGAATAGAATGGAAAAACAAGATCTAGAAGGAGAAAAGGGCTGAAAAGGAGGAAGAGATCTAGTTGCAATTTACGATTAATTCGATTTTCGATTTACGACTCACCATTCACCATTCACCATTCACGAGTCACGAGTCACGAATTACGTCTCACGATTCACGAAAAACAGTCATTGGTCATAGGGTCATTAAGGGAAAATTTATTATTAATCCCGTATCTCGTATCTCGCATCCCGTATCTCATAACCCCTCAACCAAACCTACAGCTAAACCGTACCTAAACTACAGCGACCTTGGAGCGAGCTTGGACAAACCTTGGACAAAGCATATACAAACCTTGGAGAAAGCTTGGACAAACCTTAATCAAAAACTACAGAAAAACGGTGACTCCACCGTAAAAAAC
>JACNKI010000171.1 GCA_014382125.1 Bacteroidota bacterium
GAGCCTACCAGGTGCATTTGCTGGAGGATATGAGTCGTGCGAGGAAACAATACACTCGCTATGGAGATATCAACGGACGAATGGTCATTGAGAATGATGAATTTGCAGAGAATAGTTCCATTGAGGCAGATTATGCCTGGGTCCATTTCTATTGGCCGCCCTCAAATTATATTCCGGGCGGGAAATTATACATCATGGGAGCCTTGGCTGATTATCGCATGGCACCGCAGAATGAAATGGTCTACGATCCTGAAAGCAAACGATATAAGTGTTCTCTCTACCTGAAACAGGGTTATTACGGATATATCTATGTATTTAATCCTGGCGGAACTACGTTTGGTGATGAGGCTTTCTTCGAGGGAAGTCACTGGGAGACAGAAAATCAATATACTATTTTAGTCTATTTTAGTCCGCTATCCGGGCTTTATGACCGGTTGATTGCTGTCCAGGATGTAAGCTCTGTAATTTAACCTCCAGTTAAGTGTTTCCTGATTACCTGGTAAAGGTCAATCATCAGGAAGGGTTTCATCAGGTAATCGGTTACGCCGGTTTGTTGAAATTTTTCAACCTCATCCTGTAAAATATTTGCTGTCAGTATTATTACAGGTATTTCCGCAATTTCACGGTCAGGGTTTTGGCGAATTTTCTTTGTCAGTTCAATGCCATCCATTTCAGGCATATTCACATCTGATACCACCATGTCATAATGATGTTCGCTGATTAGAGCGATAGCTTCTTTGCCATTTTTAGCCGTATCTGCTTTTGTGTCCCACTTGGTAAAAATCGCTTCCAGCAGTACCAGATTGATCTTTGTATCGTCGACGATCAGGAACCGCTTGTCCTTGAAAATGGATATGTCAATCCCTTCAACAGTGGGCTTAGATTCAATAATTTGCTCTTTACTGGGTTCATAAGGAATGACGAAGGAGAACGTAGAGCCTTTCCCTGGCAAGCTTTCAGCCCAAATCTTACCATCCTGTTCCTCAACGATTTTTTTGCAGATCGGCAGGCCCAGTCCGGTTCCGATGATCCATTTTTTCGCACTTTGCTCATGAACCTGACTGAATTCATTGAAGACGTCTTTCAAATGAGTCTGCGTGATTCCGATTCCTGTGTCAGCGATCTGCACTTTCAGAGACACCATTTTATCACGGGGTTCAATGGAAATGGTAACGGTGATAGATCCTTTCTCGGTATATTTGATCGCATTGTTAATCAGATTGATAAGCAGTTGTTTGAGACGCATTTCATCACCAGCAAGTACAACCTGATCATCAAGGTCCTTATTCAATGTGATCGATAGACCTTTTTTTTCTGCTGCCGGGCGGAGACTGTTAAGGACCTGTTCAATGACGGAGGTTGGATTGAAAGGAGCTACAAAGAACTTCATCTTCCCTGAATCCAGTTTGGAGAGGTCGAGGATATCATTGATGGTGATCAGCAGCATTTCTGAAGAGGCACGCATGGAGGATACATATTTTTCCTGAATAGCATCAAGAGAAGAATGCTTCAATTGTTCGGTAAAGCCAACGATGGATGTAAGGGGGGTGCGAAGTTCGTGGCTCATATACGCCAGGAACCTGCTCTTTTCAGCCGCTTCTTCTTCAGCTTTACGCCGGGCAGCCAGGATATATTTCTGGTACCGGATTATCTGGCGGATGGTGATAATGATCAGGAGCAAAAGAATTACAACTATCCCCAGGCTGACCAGACTCGTCAGGTTCAGGGTACGGGCTGACTTATCAATCGTACCATGAGTATCATGATGGATCCGTTCATTCCTCTTTTCTACATGTTGGTTCAGCAAATGCATGATCTCTTTCAGATCCTCCATCAGCGCTTTGTTAGTCAGGATCAACCTCATTTCCTGGGCTTCCATTCGGGTCCTGTAGGATTGCTGGATACGAAGCTGTTTCTGTGCATGCCAGCCAAAGCCCAGTTCGTCCATCGTAACAGCCACATTCAGGAGAGAGTCGGTTAGCTTTTTCATGTGGATGAAACTTGCCGAGATGTGCTCTTTTTTTAGAATGTTTTCGCTGGCGTCTTCCACATACAACATCTCAACCGAATCAGTTGTCAGGCTTGTTGTTAAGGAATCCAAGGTGGTCAATAGTGCATTGATGTCATCTGAATATTCCTGAAAATACTGTTTGTTGTAGGTCAGGGTGTAGAGCCAGAAATCATTATCGGCTTCATAGAGCATCTCGAAACTCTTCTCCATCATCTCCAGGTTCCTGTCTTTAACTTTCAGGAAAGCCAGAGATTCAGTAATTTTATCCTGTTCGTTGGAGCGTATCCAGAAAAACGTAACAATCGTGACAGCAATAACCAGGATTAAAAAAACCAACAGGATCCGGAGGTAAATAATTGCTTTATTACGTGATTTCATGTTCGATCTTGAATATTCACGGCAAGATACAAAAAAAGCAGCATTAGCCGAAGAGCATCTATCAAGTCCGAAGCTCTTCCATCATCCCCCAGCTTCCATCATTATCTTCTGATCCTGATCTTGTATTTGCATTTTTTCTATTTTTGAGTGATTATGTTTTCAGGCGTGCTGCATGCGTAAATATGTAGCTATACCGATGTGCGCAATAGTTAAACTATGATAGAATTAATAGAACGTGCTTCTGCATTCAGGGAGAGAACCGCCATTAAAAGCAACTTTCAAACCTATACGTACAACCAGTTGTTGAAGGTATCTGAACATGTGGGTATCAACTTGTTGAACGGGAAGAAAGATCTGAACGGAGACAGGATCGCTTTTCTGGTTCCGCCTGGTTTCGGGCACGCCTGCATTCAATGGGGGATCTGGAGAGCCGGCGGCATTGCTGTACCCCTTTGCGAAAAACATCCCCTGCCTTCCATCAACTATGTCATTGATGATTCAGAAGCGTCCACCATTGTATATTCTAAAGAATTTGAGACATTACTGACTCCTTTTTTCGACATGCCTGAAATTCATTTTGTTCCATCAGAAGAGATTGGAGACCAACAAGGTAGTTTGCCCGACATTCAAATGGAGCGAAGTGCCCTTATTCTGTACACCAGCGGAACCAGCGGATCGCCTAAAGGGGTTGTCACTACGCACAACAATATTCAAAATCAAATAACTACGTTGACAGGCTCATGGGCATGGAGTAAAAACGATCATGTTTTGAATGTGCTTCCGTTGCATCACGTTCATGGCCTCATTAACATGTTGGGTTGTGCTCTATGGAGTGGTGCCTGTTGTGAGTTCCTTCCTGAATTTAGTGCCAAAGAAGTTTTTGAAATCTTTTGTAAACAAGAGGTCAATGTTTTTATGGCCGTACCCACCATCTATTTCAAGTTGATCGCCTGTTACAACCAACTCCCGGCATCAGAACAACAAAACATATCGAAGCACCTGCAAACATTCAGATTGATGGTTTCAGGATCTGCTGCCCTTCCGGTAAGTATATTGGAACAATGGGAACAGGTAAGCGGCCACACATTATTGGAGAGATATGGAATGACAGAAACAGGCATGGCCATAAGCAATCCGTATCACGGTGAACGGAAACCTGGATATATCGGACAGCCATTGCCGGGAGTTGAAATTCGGTTAGCGGGTGAAAACAATGTCGTAATTGCTGAAGGATTGCCGGGGGAGATTCAAATAAAAGGAGCAAATGTGTTCAAAGAATACTGGAACAAACCCAAAGAAACTTCACATGCATTTACGTCAGACGGATGGTTCAAGTCAGGTGATATTGCCGTTTTTGAGGATGGCAGTTATAAAATATTGGGAAGAAGTTCGGTTGATATCATAAAATCAGGAGGGTATAAAATTTCCGCGCTGGAAATCGAAGAGATTCTGCGAACCCATCCGAAAATCAACGATTGTAGCGTGGTAGGAATTCCGGATGACGAATGGGGAGAGGTAATTGGAGCCAGTTTAATACTGGAATCGAATGACTTCGATATTGAACAATTGAAAGAGTGGTTGAAGGAAAGACTGCCTGGTTATAAAATACCAAGGAGATATATTGTTCAGGATGAACTGCCCAAAAATGTCATGGGCAAAGTCACTAAAAACGAGTTAAAAAAGATATTTATTAAGGGTTGACAGTGAAATATAATTTCCTGTAAGCCAGTCCTTTTCTTTTGCGGCAATTATAGGACACAAAAAAAGTCCTTTACAATGTGCAGGGCTCTCTTAGTAGTGGGAGCAACAGGATTACTCGGACTTTGTACTCATGAGCTTCGGTTCGAACCTGTGAACCTCCCGGCTGTCAGTCGGGATGCTATGAACCAGATTGAGCGATTAGTTGCTCGATATATTTTCGACTCTTTCTTTTCTTTATTTCCATTTCACGCCGATAAGCTGAGGATTTATCGCGAAATTTCTCTGCGTATACTAATTTCCATGGCATTCCAGTTCTGGTGTAAGGTGTTTTCCCTCGATTGTGATCAACTAATCTCCTTGCTAAGTTATTGGTGCTTCCAGTATAATAGCGATTCAATTTTTCGGAGAATATGATATATGTATGAAAAACCTTCATAAAAAAAACCGTCATCAAATGTATTAATAACGGCTTAATTTTGTGGGAGCAACAGGATTCGAACCTGTGACCCTCTGCTTGTAAGGCAGATGCTCT
>JACNKI010000230.1 GCA_014382125.1 Bacteroidota bacterium
AGTTTTCGTTCCAGTCGCTATTCGAAACGATGTTTGATAATTTCATCCGGGGCATTGCAACTGAAGAGGGGATCCACTACTATGAACAGCAAAAAGGGAAAGTGAAATTCAAAAAATCAAGTAGATGAAAGCCCAGGGGTTGGTGATATGTAGTTTGTTTATAACATGCCTGGTTCAGGTCTCCGGATCAGTTGCTCAAACACCGATGTCTTTCTCTCTGAAACAGGCACAGGAGTATGCCTATGAGCATAATTATGACCTCAAGAACTCTCAGTATAATGTGGAAATTGCGGAGAAGCTGATCAAGGAGAATACTGCGATCGGGTTGCCTCAAATTGACGGATCTATCAGTTATATAGACTATCTGCAGCTACCAACATCGTTGATACCGGGCGATTTTTTCGGACAACCCGGGAAAGATGTTGCCGTCCAATTCGGAACGAAATACAATGCCACGATATCCGGTCAGATCAACCAGCTTCTTTATAGTGGTCAGTATCTTGTCGGTTTGCAAACAGCAAAAGCCTTTCTGGAGACAGAGAAACAAAAGGATGTTAAGAATCGGATTGATGTGAGGGATTTTGTTGCCGAAGCATACATCTCTTACCTGATCGTCAATGAGAGTATCGAGATCCTGGATTCCACCTTTCATATTGTTAACCAGATGGTTGACGAAACTATGGAATTTTATAAAAGTGGGTTGATGGAGCAACTTGATGTCGAACAGATGGAGCTGAATAAAGCCACCTTGGAGGCAACCCTCATTACCACCAGGAATCAGAAAGTGATTGCTTACAATTACTTGAGATTTCTATTAGGGATTGAAGATGAGGAGATAGCACTAACGGACAGTCTGAATTTTTTTCTCGAACGGATCAACCAGGATTACCTGATGACCACCCCATTCGATTACAATTACAACGTCGATTACAAATTACTGAAGAAACAGGAACATCTCGTTTTCATGCAATATCGACTTGCAAAAACAGCATATCAGCCTACCTTAACTGCGTTTATGGATTTCTCAACCAATGCGCAACGGAATTCATGGAATTTTTTTAAATCAGGTGAACCCTGGTATGGAACGATAAACTGGGGAGTATCTCTGTACATTCCAATCTGGAGTAGTGGAAACCGGAAATACAAAGTAGACCAGGCAAGGCTGGAGGTTGATAAGATGAAAGTGATGGATGAAAAAGTGAGAAATTCACTAAAGATACAAGTGGAGACGGTTCGCAATGATTTCATGAATTCCTATTTGGTGTTTCTAAATAAGAAACAGAGCCTGAAAACGGCATTTAAAATTTACGAGCAAACAGTAATCAAGTATCGCCAGGGGATCTCCTCCAGCACCGACCTCAATCAGAAATACAACCAGTTCCTTTTCTCAGAAACAGAATATACGCAAGCGCTTTTCGACCTGCTGAAATCGAATATTGCACTCTCAAAACTTCTGGAAAAGGTTTAATTGAAACTCGTTACCAGATGCTGGAAACTTGATGCCAAGTTCATCACTTCCACTACTTCCACTACTTTCACCACCTCATCACCTCACCATCTCACTATTTCGCCAGCCTTCGGTGATGCTTCCTTCTCTGAATCCGCAGCTTCATTTTATAGTCGATCAGGTAGAGGGCCGGCAACAGAATCAGTGTCAGGAAGGTCGCTACACTCAGTCCGAAAATGATCGCCCAGGAGAGTGGTCCCCAGAACATGACATTATCTCCTCCGAAATAGATATGCGGGTTGAAGTCAGTGAAGAGAGTGATGAAATTAATGTTCATCCCTACAGCTAGTGGAACCAACCCTAGCATGGTCGCGGTTGCTGTCAACACGACCGGAGTAATCCTGACTTTCCCGGCCTGGATGATCGCATCCCGGATCTTCAGGCCGCGGGCTTTCTGAACATCACAGAACTCCACGATCAAAATCCCGTTACGGACAACGATCCCGCCCAGTGCCACAATCCCCAGCCCGGTCATGATGATCGTAATAGGCATTTCGAAAATGATGATTCCCAGAAGCACACCGATGATGCTAAAGATGACTTCCGAGAGTATGATCAGGGATTTGCTCACTGACTTAAACTGTGTGATCAGAACAAAAAAGATAATACCCATCGCGATCAGCATCGCTTTCATCAGAAAATCCATTGTCTCCGCCTGGTCTTCCTGCTCCCCCGTCAGGGAGATCTCAATTCCTTTAGGCATATTGAATCCAGGGATGGAGCTGTTAATAGCGGAAACCAATTCATTGGCTGTATAACCGGATAATACCTCAGAGGTTATAGTGATCACCCGTTTCAGATTTTTTCGCCTGATGCCGCCATAGGTGTCTTCATATCCAAGAGTAGCAACGGAAGAGATTGGAATCTGCCGGAGTATCCCGGAGTTCATATCGCGATATGTGATCTTGGCGTTAATGATCTTATTGATGTTATTGCGCTGGTCCGGTGCATAACGAACCTGTATGGGGTATTCATCCTCGTCCTCTTTATACTTAGAAACTTCCAACCCATAGATAGCTGTTCGCAATTCATTACCAACCTGTCCCATCGAGATGCCCTGGCGGTTGGCCCGCTCCCGGTCGATATCAATTATGATCTCGGGTTTGTCATTTACAAGGTCAGATTTTAGTCGCTCGATACCCGGTATCTCAAGCGAATCGAGGAAGTTTTGGAATGCGTTTGCGGTCGTGATCAATTCATCCAGATTTTCACCCGATATTTCGATGTTAATCGGTTTTCCTGTGGGTGGCCCCATATGATTCTTCTCCACGGAGATTTGAGCTCCGGGAATATTTTTCACTCTATCACGTATCTCATCCAAATATTTAGTGGTGGAAACTCCAACACGATCTTTACTCTCAACAAAGTTCACGGTTACTTTCCCTTTATTGGATGCCACACTCTGGTCAAAAAACCCTTCACCAGCTCCGAAACCGACATTGGTTATGATCGATTCCACATCCGGGTTCTCTTCTCCCAACACAATGTTGATCCGGTTCTCGACCAGGCGGGTTACAGAATCGGTAACCAGCTGATCGGTTCCTTCGGGCATCCTTACATACGCAATAATGCTGTTTGGTTCATTGTTGGGGAAGAAGAGAACGGGAGGTTTAACCACCGCTGTTAGAAAAAGCGTAAAAATAAAGATGCCAATAACCGAATACAGCAGGTAGAATGGATTTCTGCCACGAAGGAAGAACACAAGAGATCGTTCATATAAGTTCATGATCGAGGGCAGGGTCACTGTCTGGAATTTGATAATGGCAGGCTTGAGCAATATCCTGTAAAGTGCATTGAGAATGGTAGCGATGACAAGCAGGTTCCCGATCCAGTAGATTCCTCCGACATAGAATATCATGGCGGGAACAAGAAGAACGACAGAAGAGATAAGCAGTTTCCGCCAGCGTGTTTTATACTGTTTTATGTCATATTCATGCTTCATGAAAGTGACAGCGAATACCGGATTGATGATATAAGCTACAAATAGTGATGCAAAGAGAGTGATAATCAGAGTAACCGGCAGATAATGCATGAATTTTCCAACCACCCCCGGCCAAAACGCCAATGGAAAGAAGGGAGCCAGTGTGGTGAAGGTTCCTGAAAGGATAGGAGCAAAAACCTCTCCTGCCGCTTTTTTTGCTGCCTTAATGATGTTGGGTTCATGCCGGTGAAGCCTGTGCGTATTTTCAATGACAACGATCGCATCATCGACAATGATCCCCAGGGCAAAGATGAAACCGAACATCACAATCATGTTCATGGTGAAGCCCATCTCCGGAAAGATCATGTAGGCAATAAAGATGGAGAGGGGTACTGACATCGCCACAAAGAAAGCGCTGTTGATGCCCATGAAAAACATCAACACCAGAGTGACCAGGATGAATCCGATGATGATGGTGTTGTTCAGCTCTTCCAGGGTACTTCGGGTAAATTTTGACTGATCTCCGGTAATGGTGACATCCAGCCCGGGAGGGAAAGAGGACTGTTCCAATTCTTCGAGAATCTTTTTGATATTGTCTGATGCTTTCAACAGATTCAATCCACTTTTTTTGATGACATTCAGTGTGATCACATTGTTGCCGTCAAAACGGGCAAAACTCTCCTGCTCTTTGAACGAATCTTTAACATCAGCGATATCCTTGACATAGACAATAGCTCCACTGGCCGATTTCAGCATGATATCACCGATCTCTTCAGGATTGGTAAATTGTCCGGCTACACGGATAGTCCGTTTGGTACCATAGGTTGTGATGGTGCCGGCTGATACAGTGATATTTTCGCTGGAGATGGCACGCTGAAGGTCCGAAAAAGTCACACTTGCCGCTTGCATCTTATACATATCCACGTCTACCTGGATCTCCCGTTCAAGAGCGCCTACAATATCTACACGTGTAACCTGCGGCAGGGCTTCTATCCGATCCTGTGTCTCTTCGGCATACTTCTTCAGACGTTGCAGGTCGAAGTTGCCGGAAAGGTTGATATTCATGATCGGAATTTCCGAGATGTCAAATTCCTGGATATTAGGATCACTCGGGAGATTGGTTGGCAGCTTGGGTTTGGCTTTGTCAACCGCATCACGTACCCGTTGCTTTGCTTCAGTAACCTCCAGC
>JACNKI010000134.1 GCA_014382125.1 Bacteroidota bacterium
ATTCTTTCTAGGTTTTTTCTTACAACTTAATATCGTCAAAGCTGAACTGGATCGGGCGGTTTGTTCGGAAGTCGAATAGGGTCAGTTTGCGAAGTTCGAAGTAACTTCTCCAGAAAGTTCGGAGAGCTGTGTAGTATCCTTTCTCAGCTCTATCTGTTTCAATCTGAGCGTTATTCAGGTCGAGAATACTGTTCATTTTTCCAATCAGATAACGGCCTTTTGTTACAGCATAATTCTTTCGGGCCACAGTGTCAGACTTTGCAGCAATGGTGACCTGGCTCTTTTGCATGTTGAACTGGATGACTTTCAGGTAGACATTTCGTTGAGCGTCAAGGATCTCTTGTTCAACATTTGTTTTCACGATCTCTTCTTGTGATTCTGCCATTTTGATTTTTCCCCGGGCTACCCCCCAATCATAAATAGGGATACTTATGCCCAAAGCAACCTGCTGCTGGTCATGGGGATTTTGATAGGCACCTCCAAGCGTGTTGGCATTTTTTGTGAGCCCGACAACGGCAGATAGTTCTGCATCAAACCGACCTTGCAGTTTAGCCATATTGACATCTCTGGAAGCTTCCAGCAGGCGTTTCTGGAAGTTGAGGAAGGTTGATGAATTCGCTTCAGAAAGTTCAACCGCTTCATCAGGATCAACTGTAAAAAAGATGATGTTTGATGGAGGGATCATATTGATCGGAATACTGTCTTTTATCCGTAAGTAGGATTTGAATTGAAAAAGAGCATTATCGAGAGCTAATTCTGCATTCTCAACTGAAGATTGTGCTTTCAGGAAATTCAATTCAAGGAGAAGAAGATCATTCTCTGCTATCTTTCCCAGTTGGTATCTTCCCAGGGCAATCGTATAGAGTGTATCGTAATTGGAGAGGTTTGTATGAGCTATTTTCATTTCAATCTGAGCATTCAGGAGACTGAAGAAGTGGTTGGTGGTTGTAATACTGATTTGTTCCACATCTTCCAGGTATTTTTGTTTCGCCTGGGTATATTTCACCGGTTCGATTTTCCGATTCCATTTATATGGATTGTACTGAAAAATTGGTTGGATCAATCCTACGTTAACCGGAGTGGAAAGAAACGAAGATGTAATATTTGAGTCTGTAATATTATAGACTGCTTCCAGTCCTGACCTGAGAAAGACCTGACCTCCCGAGAATCCAATGCGTTGTGATATAGAGAGGTTCGCATCGGAACTTAGATATTGTTGAGGGACGAAGACTTTTTGGCCGGTGTTGATATCAGTTTGTTGTGTTATGGATCGTTGAAACTCAGGAATAGTCGCATCAAATCCTAAGGCAGGCAGGTAAGAAGCCTTGAAAGATTTGTATTCCCAGAAGCTAGCACGGAAATTTTGTTTGGAATTAAGGGCATCAGGAGATTGATCCATTGCGATCTCAATTGCATCCTGAAGGGTAAGTTGCCGTGGGATGAACTGTGCGTAGGCAGAATGCCAGATTCCAGAAATGATTATAATTGAACAAAGGATAAGCAGTTTTTTCATAGGATGCGAGGTTACTATTTATTCATGTCTGAGAGATTCAACCGGATCCTGTGAGGCAGCTCGCTTAGCTGGCATATATCCAAAAATGATACCTACGGAGACAGAGACTCCAAATGAAATAAAGATAGAGAGCGTGGAGATAATTGTCAGGATCCCTGTAACCTCCATAATGATTTTAGAGAAGATAAGGCCGAGGATGATCCCGATCAATCCTCCTGAGAAACTCAGAAGCGTTGCTTCAGTTAAGAATTGCATGATAACATCCCGTTTGGTAGCTCCGATTGCCTGACGGATCCCGATCTCTTTGATACGTTCCATCACCGATGCCAGCATGATATTCATGATTCCGATTCCGCCAACCAGCAACGAGATACTTGCAATGGCTCCAAGGACGATATTGAAAATGTCTTTGGTTCGTTGTTCCTGACGAAGCAGAAGCTCGGGTACTTTGATCACAATATCTTCAACCCCCAGATGTCTGCGGGACATCATTTTACTTAAGATTTTAGTAGTAGGGCTAATCATCGAGCTCTCTTTCACCTGGACAACAATTTTATCGATCTGGTTCTTTTCCACACCGGTTTGTGATCCTCCAAAAGCGATCGAAAAGTTCCCTCTGAAAAAGATTCCACCACCTCCTTTGAGTGAAGCTGATGTTACCAGGGCTCTATCTTTAAACCTTCTGAGAAGTGTCCGGATTGGGGCGTAAATGGTGTTATTGTAATCTGAAATCCCGAGATCATCTATAGCTGATTGGTTGATCTCCTGTTTTTTAAGCACACCAATAACCCGTAGCCAGATATGCCCGCATTTGATCTCTTTTCCGATCGGATTCTCTCTGGCAAAAAACCGGGATTGGATCGAAGGGCCTATGATACATACCGGCTTCCCATCCACTAACTGTTCCTCATTAAACATAGTTCCCTCTTTGAGTTCCAATCCGAATACGGTGAAGAAATCGGGCGTAATGCCAGTCAACTTTGTTGAGGTCCTTCTCCCATCTTTTATTACGTCGGTTTCGTAAATGACCTCCGGACTGATTCGTTCAACAGAAGGAATTATTTTTTTGATGCTTTCTGCATCTTTCAAGGTAAGCCCCGGTGAAAACCGTTTCTGATCTTTTCGTAACCCTACATCCTGGTCCCCTGAAGCTTCTGAGTCCTGGTCATCTCCAGATCCTTTCTCAGCTTTTGGTGTGATGAGGATGTTATTTACACCAACCAATTTCATCTGGTCGAGGATCTCCTGCTGGGCTCCTGCACCAATTGCCATCATAGTAATCACAGCAGCTACTCCGAAAATAATTCCCAGGGCAGTCAAGACAGACCTGAATTTATTCAGAAACACTGCTTCCAGGGCGATATTGAGAATATATATATACCTTTCGAACACGGTGATGCAGATAAGGTTGTTTATCCGTTAGTGCGTCGGTTTGCGAGTCCGTTCTCCAGAAGGTTTGTCGCCTTTTCTAAGTCTTATTTTTCCTTTCCCTTCCATCATTTTTCGGATACTGTCTCTTTTTGCATTCGGATCAGGCTCATCTTTCTTTTCAGTTTCAACTTCTTTCTCTTCGTATTTTTTCAACACCTCAGGCGAGAGGGTAATGAGGTCAAGATTTTCATCGTTTTCCGGAGCTAACAGAAGCACTTCATCCTCTATAGTGAGGCCTTCTTTTACGATGATCTCGTTGTAATTGCTAAGCCCAAGAACTACTTGTTGTTTGGCCAGGGACCCGTTTCGGCTATAGACAAATGTCATGCTGTCGTTATTGAAAATGGCTTCCAGAGGGATAAACAAAACACTATCAATGATGGCTGTGAGGATTGTATTCTTCGTTGTCATTGCAGGCCGCAGGATGGAGTCGAATTCATGGATAAGCACTTTAACTTCGAACACTTTCGCATTGGTGCCCTGAAGTTGTTCTCCGATATTTGCTACTTCGGTTACTTTCCCGGTAAACTCCTTTTCAGGGAATGCATCGATACCGATCCTGACAGATTGTCCAGCTTGAACTTTGCTGATGTCGATTTCGTTCACATATGTTTTCGAGATCATCTCCGAGAGGTCGGGAAGTTCTGCGACAACCGGATCCCAGGCGTTAACCGTTGCTCCGACACCCATTTTACTTCCATCCCAATTTCTACGATAGACTACCATCCCGGATTTAGGGGCAGTGACGGTAAATTGTTTAAGAATATCTAACATCTGTGTTAACTTCCGCTCAGCTTTGTTGTATTCGGCGGTCACCTCATTCATGTTTGCGATGGCTTTTTCCAGCCTGAGATTGTAATTTTGGCTAGCTTGTGTAAGGGCTCTCTCTCCTTTTTCAAGTTCAATTTCAACTTGCCGGATTGTAGCAGGCGGTTCATATTTAGACTGTTCAAGGGTTATTCTTTTTTCTTCCAGGTTGTACTTCAGGTTGATCAGCTCATCACGGGCATTTCTGAGTTCAAGAGAGGTGTCAAGTTTGGTTTTGATCAGTTGAGATTGATATTTTTCAAGGTTTGTCTCTTCATCTTTGATCCTGTTTGTGATTTCAGTTTGATCAAGTCTGGCAACATATTGACCAGAATCGACCACAGTTCCATCAGGGATGATATCTTCAATCTTTGCCTGGTATACGCGAATTCGCCGCATTCCCTGCGGGCCGTATATTTTTTCTGAACTTTTAGCAATCAGTTCCCCTGTTGTTGTGACTTCAATAGGGAAGCTGCCTGATTTAACTGGTACAACAACCTCCTGTGCAGTTTCAGGTCCGGAGAAGATTAAATAGAGGATGATTGCCAGAATGATCATTCCGCCAAAAATGTAGACATATTTTTTTGCTTTCATAGGAAAGATATATTAATCTCACAAAAATAAGTCAATTTATAAACTGAGCAAGAAAAACGATGGATCAGGCATCAATATTGGCGTACTTGGCATTTTTTTCGATGAATTCCCTTCGTGGAGGCACTTCATCACCCATTAACATGGAAAAAATCCGGTCGGCTTCCGTTCCATTTTCGATCGTTACCATCCGCAGTGTCCTGAACTCCGGATTCATAGTTGTATCCCAGAGTTGCTCAGCGTTCATTTCGCCCAGACCTTTGTATCGTTGGATGTGAATCCCTGTTTCTTTACCATTGGAAGAGAACTCTTTGACAACAGAAACTCGTTCTTCTTCACTCCAGCAATACTTTTCCGAGCTTCCTTTTTTGATCAGGTAGAGTGGTGGCGTGGCGATGAACACATTCCCGTTTTCAATCAACTCTTTCATATACCGGAAGAAAAATGTGAGGATGAGGGTAGCGATATGACTTCCGTCCACATCGGCATCGGTCATGATTATGATCTTGTGGTAACGTAGTTTTTCCAGGTTGAGCGCTTTGCTGTCCTCCTCTGTGCCAATGGTAACCCCAAGTGCGGTAAACATATTTTTAATCTCTTCGCTTTCAAAGATCTTATACTGCATGGCTTTTTCCACGTTGAGGATTTTTCCACGCAGCGGGAGGATAGCCTGGTATCTTCGATCTCTGCCCTGTTTTGCAGTTCCACCTGCAGAGTCACCCTCCACCAGGTAGATCTCACATAGAGAAGGGTCCTTTTCTGAGCAGTCGGCCAACTTTCCTGGGAGACCTGAGCCAGAGAGAATATTCTTTCGCTGCACAAGCTCTCTTGCTTTCCGGGCTGCATGTCGTGCAGTAGCTGCCAGGATTACTTTATTCACGATCGTTTTTGCCTCTTTCGGATGTTCTTCGAGGTAGTAGGTAAGGAGTTCGCTGACAAGCTGATCAACGACTCCCATCACTTCACTGTTACCCAGTTTTGTCTTGGTCTGACCTTCAAACTGAGGCTCCTGGACCTTTACGGAGATTATAGAGGTCAATCCTTCCCGGAAGTCATCGCCACTGATATCGAATTTCAATTTTGCCAGCATGCCGGATTTCTCAGCATAGCTTTTCAGGGTCCGGGTTAGCGCTCTGCGGAAACCGGCCAGGTGAGTGCCTCCTTCGTGTGTGTTGATATTGTTCACATAGCTATGGAGATTTTCAGAGAAAGAGGTGTTGTACTGCATGGCTATTTCCATCGGTATTCCGTTTCGTTCACCTTCCATGGAAATAGGTTCCGGAATGAGTTTTTCGCGGGTGGCGTCCAGGTATTCGATGAAGTCGGGCAATCCTTCTTTAGAAAAGAATGTATCTGTAATGAAATTTCCATCATCATCTTTCTCGCGTTCATCGAATATCACCAGTGTTATTCCTTTGTTGAGGAATGCCAGTTCCCGAAGTCGCGATGAAAGAATGGCGTAGTCGTATTGTTTCACCATGAAAATTGAGTCATCCGGTTTAAACGTAGTGGTAGTGCCTGTGTTTGAGGTGTCCTCGATTATTTTTATCGAATAATCCGGTTTCCCACAGGAGTACTCCTGCTGGTGGGTCTTTCCTCCTCTTTGAACAGTCACTTTAAGTTTGGAAGATAAGGCATTCACAACAGAAACGCCCACTCCATGAAGTCCACCGGAGACTTTGTAGGAGTCTTTGTCAAATTTTCCGCCAGCATGCAGTAAGGTCATTACCACTTCCAGGGCGGACTTTTTCTCTTTTTCGTGAAAATCGACAGGGATTCCGCGTCCGTTGTCGGTTACTGTGATGGAGTTATCCGGATGTATAGTAACTTCAATTTTGGTACAATAACCTGCCAGCGCTTCATCGATTGAGTTATCGACAACTTCATAAACCAGATGGTGTAATCCCCTGACATTAACATCTCCAATGTACATGGCAGGCCTTTTTCTTACCGCTTCCAACCCTTCCAGCACCTGGATGTTATCAGCAGTGTAATTTTTGCTTGCCAAATCTTTTTCTATATCTGTCATAATCAGTTAGTTAGATAAATCTATATTACTATACAAATGTACAAAAAAATGGAATACAAAAGAAGCAGAAAAGCCAGTAAATCAGGGATTTTATTAACAATTTTTTGTAAATAAATCGACAATGATTTCAGCTGCGTTTCCGGTTCCAAAAGCATGCGATTGGGGAGCGGTTGGAATGGGGCTATTGACGGCATCTACAATCAGTGAAGGATCTGTTGCCGTGACTATATTCCAGTCATCGTGAAGGGTTTCCAACCACTCGGTTTCTGTTCGAAGTGTGATGCAGGGAGTTTGCAGGAAATAGGCCTCTTTTTGAAGTCCTCCGGAATCTGTCAGGACTTTGCTGGCTTGTTTGGTTAACGTCAGCATCTGCAGATAACTTACCGGTTCTTTCAGGATAAGGTTGGAGGGCAATGAAAATCCGGAGATGATTTTCCGGGTTCTCGGGTGAACGGGAAGCAGAACGGGGAGTGTGAGTTTTCCAAATGTATCAAGAATACTGGCAATGTGGTCGGGATGATCTGTGTTTTCAGCCCGGTGGATAGTTGCAAGCAGGTATTCGTCAGGAGTTCCTTCTACTCGATATCTTTCCGGATCATCAGCGATGATATTCAGGTAGTGAAGAACGGAGTCGTACATCACATCACCGGTTAAGTGGGAGACTTCTGCGAGTCCTTCTTTATGAAGGTTGTCAATAGCTGTTTGTGTGGGAGCGAAGAGAAGATCAGAGATCCGGTCGGTCACGATCCGGTTGATCTCTTCCGGCATGAGCCGGTTGTAACTCCGGAGTCCAGCCTCCACATGGGCAACAGGGATATGCAACTTGGAAGCTGCCAGGGCTCCTGCGACGGTCGAGTTTGTATCGCCGTAGAGCAGGGTCCAGTCGGGTTTCTCTTTCAGCAACACCTCTTCGATCCCCTGCAACATCATCGCTGTTTGCCTGGCATGACTTGCGGATCCAACTCCCAGGTTGTAATCCGGCACAGGAATACTCAGCTCTTCAAAGAATATCTTCGACATATTCTCATCATAGTGTTGTCCGGTATGGAGGATGATTTCGTGCAAGTCTTCCCGTGCCTTCATCACCCGGGAAATGGTAGCTGCTTTAATAAACTGGGGACGTGCCCCGATCACTGAAACGATCTTCATATGGTTAAGCATAAAAAATACCAGCAGTTCTGTAAGCGGGATTCTGTTCCCCGAAGGGATTCTGTCATTTATCTGAACCGCCCGTCGCCGGACGGTTTTAGCGACCTACCCCTCCCGGTACCTTGCGGCCCTGGCGAGCGACCAGGTGATTTTCATCACCGGGATATACATGGTCTTTCAACCCATGAGGTTTACCCGCACTACCGGTCACCCGGCAGTACCGTGGTCTCTTACACCACGTTTTCACCCTTGCACGTGTGGGCGATCCAACGGATTGCCCCAACGGGCGGTTATTTTCTGTGGCACTGTCTGTATCCCGCATAAACGGGACCCTTCCTGTTAGGAAGCATGGTGCTCTATGTTGTCCCGACTTTCCTCCACGCATATCGCATGGCGACAGAACGAACTACTGGTATGCAAAGATAGCAAATATCACTTAGATTTATCTACCTTTGCACACCTTTCACATGCCAGAATGAAGGATTTAAGCCAGGGGCACGAAGGAAAGCTCATCTCTCGATTTGCCATGCCAATGTTGCTGGGAAATATTTTCCAGCAGCTCTACAACATAGTGGATACCATCATTGTGGGTAAGTTCATTGGTATTGATGCACTGGCGGCTGTGGGTAGCTCATTCCCGATCATTTTCATGTTGGTCTCCTTCATTCTTGGGATTACCATGGGGTTTACCATCATCATTTCCCAGTATTTCGGCGCGAAGGATATGAACAAGGTGAAGCGGGCAATCAATACACTCTACATTTTCCTATTTATCTCTTCACTTGTTGTTAGTATCGCGGGAATTTTCCTGAGTGAGTCGATATTCAAACTGACTGATCTGCCTGCCCAAATCATTCCCATGGCGACGCAGTTTCTCACCATCTATTTTGCCGGGATGGTCTTTCTGTTTGGATATAATGCAACGAGTGCGATTCTTCGCGGGTTGGGAGATTCCAAAACACCGTTGTATTTTTTAATCGGATCGGTCATTTTGAATATCGCTCTCGACCTGCTTTTTGTTCTTGGTTTTGGTTGGGGGATCAAAGGAGTTGCCTGGGCTACCGTGTTTTCACAAGGGGTGGCGTTCATCGCCCAGATCTTGTATCTGAACCGGTATCACAGTTTCCTGCAGTTTTCATTCCGGGAGCTCCGTTTCGACCGGAAGATCTTCAGGCAGGGAATCCGGATCGGCTTGCCAACCGGTTTCCAGCATACCTTTGTTGCAGCCGGGATGCTGGCTCTCTACTGGATCGTTAACCAGTTTGGTGTAACGGCCAATGCCGCTTACAGCGCAGCGGGTCGCATTGATAGTTTTGCTGCGATGCCTGCCATGAGTTTCAGCGCTGCACTGAGTACATTCGTTGGCCAGAACATGGGGGCAAACCGGCCTGACCGGATCCGGCGGGGCTTGCGTTCGACATTGCTGATGACAGCTGGCATCTCGCTTTCGATATCCATGGTTACGGTCTTTTTCGGACGATATCTCATGATGATGTTCACCACCGACCCGGCAGTGATAGAGTTAGGTCGAATGTATCTGATCATCGTGGGCGCTTTTTATGTTCTCTTTTCCACCATGTTCGCATTGCACGGAACGTTGCGAGGAGCGGGAGATACATTTGTGCCGATGATCATCACCCTGCTTTCCCTCTGGGTGATTCGGGTGCCGGTGGCTTATCTTCTATCTAAGTATACTTCGATTGGCCTTTACGGTGTTTTCTGGTCCATTCCCATTGGATGGTTAGCCGGTGTGATACTAGCCTATATTTATTATGTATTTGGTGGTTGGAAAAAGAAGGCTGTCGTAAAGTATCATGATGATGGGGGGCGCATCGATTAGCCGTTTGATTGTATTCTGGTCAGTAATCCCGCCAATTGTTCTGTTAACTTTTTTCTCGCGTACTGTTCAATTTCCCTGCTATCCACTTCGAGGTTTCCGCTTTTGTACCGTTTGTAGCAGGTCAGGATGTGTTGCTCAGTTGTGTCGATGTCATCATGCCCGGCAAGCAGACCAGCGTGAGTCTGTTGAAGTATTTTAGCCGCATCGCCATCTGGCGGACCGATGCAGAGAATGGGTCGCCGGGCGGCCATATATTCAAAGAATTTCCCCGTAAGAATCATTCCGGCATTTGGCGTGTTGTTAATGATCAGGAGCAGCACCTGAGATTGACGCTGGCAAATCATGACCTCATCGTGCGACATGTAGGGAATTCGTTTGACGAAAGGTGTCAGGCCATACTTTTCCAATGAATTTGTAACGGTGTGATCAATTTTTCCGACAAGTTTTATCTGCAGGTCATTTGCCATATCAGGCTGGGAAGAGATCAGTTTCTTCAAAGTGATCCAGAGTGTTTTCGGGTTTCGTGTGCTGACAAGTGTACCGATATGTGCAATAGAGAATTTTTTATCCAATTCCGGAGGGGATTCTGCGGGGATATCTTCGGGGTCATATCCATTGGTAATTACATCATACTTGCGTGGATAGATATGGTTGAAATCATCTGCCATCGAATTGCTGATCACAGTAACGGCAGAGGCGTTTTTCAGGACATTTTTCTCCAGTTTCCGATGTTTTTTATCAGAACAGGTAGTTAGTTTCAAGTCTTTGTAGAAGTCGATATTCGTCCATGGATCCCGGAAGTCAGCCAGCCATGGGATCTGGTGTTTTCCGGAGACCTGCATCGCGATCAGATGCATCGAATGTGGTGGCCCGGTAGATATGATGGCATCAACAGGGTGTTCTGTAAGGTATTGATTCAGGTATTTTATTGAAGGCTTGATCCAGTATTTACGGGCATCAGGGATAAAGAAATTTCCTCGTGTCCAGACGGAAATCTTCTCGAGGAGTGGATTTTGCTTCTTTTCAGAGAGAAATGCAGCGTTGATCTTTTCATCTTTTTTCCTGCCTATGAATCGTTTATATGCATCATATGGCTCCCAGATCGGTTGTTTCAGAATCGTCAGATTATCGGGGATGTCTCCTTCAAGTGAATGATCAACCTCGGGGTATTCAGGATTTTCAGGGATATATAAGATGGGTTCCCAGTCACACTGCCGGAGGTATTTAACGAATTTCAGCCAGCGTTGAACTCCGGCACCACCACTCGGTGGCCAATAGTAGGTAATGATCAGCGCGGTTTTCATGCCGATGCTTTCCATGCCCTGCGGATCTCAAGCAAACCAAGAAGGATGACAAGAGTTACGAGGATGAGGGAGCTGATCAGTGAGATTTTTTCTCCAACTACATAGACATCTGGTTCAAACTTGAATTCCAGCGAATGACTACCTGCCGGCAGGACCATCGCTCTGAGCACGTAATTTACCCGGAAATACGGCATTGGTTCACCATCAACATAGGCATTCCAGCCTTTAGGATAGTAGATCTCAGAGAATACAGCCAGACGACCGTCTTTTCCTGTTTCATACTTGTATGCCAGGGCGTTTGGGGCATAGGATGTCAGTTCAATGAATGCCAGTGAATCTCTCCCTGGAGTGAACGCACTGAGTTCATTTTCAAAACGTTTATCCACGATAGCTGTATCTGCAGGATTGAAATGCATGATCGCTGCCATCTCCTGATCTGCATTGTCGACCACTTCAACATCTTCCACGAACCAGGCATTCCCAAGCGCTTCACGATTTTCCTGGGCAATTGGGGTACGGTCTTCTCCAGCGATAATCACATATTTTGTGTTCAGCATATTCAATACATCCATGTTGTTCTTGCTGATCTGGTTCTCGATCAACTCCTGGTAGCGACGCAGTTTGGCTCCATGGTATCCGCCAATGCTTTTGTGGTAATAGGAGGTGCTGGCATCGTTGAATGTATTTACACTCAGGTTAATCACACGGAAGTTAGGATCTTTATCCTGTAAGATTTGCCGATCTGCTGCGGTAGGAGTAAACGGATTTTCCATTTTGGTTTTCTCAGTAAAGCTATCATTGTTGAGATACCGTTTACTGATAACAAACATATCCAGCAGGATCAATGTTCCCAGAATAAGATATACATAGCTCTTCTTCAATTTGCTGAACAGGAGGGCCCAGAGTGTAGCAGCCGCTAGCAGAATGAAGGCAAAGGAACGGAGGGAGTCCAATCGTATCAGACGTGTTCTTTCGTCGCGGATGGCTTGCATCATCCAGTCAGGGAACTGGAATTGTTGTTGTATGGTTGCATCTGTTGGTCCCGAAAAACTCAGGAAGAGGCCGGGCATGATGACAAACAACAACGTCAGTCCTCCGGCTATCCCGGTTGCTGTCTTTAATGATTTGAACAGTTTTTTCTGTTCCTGTTGCTGATCAAAGAGTACTTTCAGGGCCATAAAAGCCAGGATTGGCATGGCAACCTCGGCAATCACCAGTGTCATTGAAACAGCCCGGAACTTGTTGTATCCAGGGACATAATCCATAAAGAAATCGGTGAGAGTCATGAAGTTGTGCCCCCAGGATAGAAAAATGGAGAGCACTGTGACTGTTACCAGCCACCATTTGAGCGACCCTCTGACAATGATCAATCCAAGAATAAAGAGGAAAAATACGATAGCTCCTACATATACCGGTCCGGCGACTGATGGTTGATCACCCCAATAAAGGAAAGGGAGTGGGTATTTGGTGAATTGTTTGATCTGGTTTTGAGGGACCTTGTTTTCCTGAAGGGCTTTAACAATGGCTGAGTTATCACTGATGTAAGCAGCTGAGGGGCCTCCGTAAAAATTGGGGATTAACAACGTCATGGTTTCCCCAACACCATAACTCCATTGCGTGGCATAGTCTTTATCCAGTCCGGATGTTTTATTTTCCTGGTCGTGGGTCAGCTCAGATTTCCCCCTGATGGTATGTTTCCCATATTCCCATGTAGCCCAAAGGGTAGCAGTGTTCGTCAGAACTGCAAATGAGGCGGCGATAACTAAAATACCTACTGCTCCTGCAAAAGGAGCAAATCGTTTTTCACGGATCGCATAGATCAGTTCAAAGAGGCCCAGGATGAGTACCATGATCAACAGGTAATATGCGATTTGCGGGTGGTTGGCTTTGATCTCCAGGGAAAGAAAAATAGCTGTCAGAATCCCTCCCAGGAGGTATTTTCGTCGTAATGTAAGAATGATCCCTGCGATGACAGGAGCCATATAGGCAATGGCATGTGCTTTGGAGTTGTGCCCTACGTCGAGGATGATAAAGAAGTATGAGGAGAAAGCAAACGCAACGGCTCCGGCTATCGATAACCAAGGATTTATTTTCAGCACCAGGAGCAGGATAAAAAAACCGATGAAATAGAGAAAAACGGTGTTGGCCGGGCGGGGGAGACCCAGGGAGAGGATTTTATCCAGATAACCCAGCACATTTCCCTTGTAAACAACCGAGACTTGATATGCAGGCATCCCACCAAACATGGAATTTGTCCATAGTGCTTCTGTATTTGTTTTCTCTCTGAAATCCACAACCTCTTTAGACATTCCCTTGAATTGGATGATGTCGGATTGATGGATACGTTTCCCTTCAAGAAGAGGGCTAAGATAGACAAGTGTAATTATCAGGAAGATAAGGACTGCGCCTATGTAAGGAAAAAGGATGTTAAAATCAAATTTTTTCATGATTGGGAGGATGTTTAACGAAGTGGTGAAAATAAAAAAAGAAGATCATATTTCAAATCTTCTTTTTAAATTAATTCAGTGATACGAGTTAATCTTTATCCAACTTCTCGTCCGATACAGTCAATTTCTTTCTTCCTTTAGCCCTTCTGGTTGTAACAATCTTACGCCCGCTTACGGTAGACATCCGTTCGCGGAAGCCGTGCTTATTCTTTCGTTTTCTTTTGGAGGGCTGAAATGTACGTTTTGGCATCTATATTCAAATTTAGGGCTGCAAAAATACGAATAGAAATTCAAAATTACAAACGTAATTATTATTTACTCTATGACAATCAATGGCAATCATTGTCAATGTATGGCAATCTTTGTTCTTTATTTGACGGGGATGTCTTTCAGGATTTCAACCAGGAAATCCCAGAACTTCTCTACCGTACTGATGCTCACTTTCTCATCAGGCGAGTGCGGAAACCTTATCGTTGGTCCAAATGAGATCATATCCCAATGTGGATATGGGTTTCCCAGGATACCGCATTCCAGTCCGGCGTGAATTCCCCGGATCTCCGGAATTTTCCCGAACTTCTTTTTGTACACCTCCATCATCGTTTTAAGAATGGGTGAGTCAGGATTTGGTTTCCATCCCGGGTATTGACCATCGAAAAGGATCTCAGCATTCGCCAGTTCAAAAACCGACTGGATCATCTGCTCAAGATCGATTTTCGCTGAGTCGACAGAACTTCTCAACAGGCATTGCAGTTTAATTTTGCCATCAGAGGATTTAACGATTGCCAGGTTGGTGGAGGTCTCTACCAACCCTTCCATTTCATTACTCATGCGAATCACGCCATTGGGGCAGGCATAAACAGCATTGAAAAAAGTATGCTGGGTTTTCCCATCAATGAGTGTCACTGGCATCTCTGTTTTATCTACCAGAACCTTCAGATCGGGTTCAACAATGGAGAACTCTTTTGTTACTTCAGCCGTAAATGTTTTGATCTCTTTCAAAAAGGCATCTTTATTCTTCTCCGGTACGACAGCGATCGCAACAGATTCGCGGGGAATTGCGTTGCGCAGGCTTCCTCCGTCGATGCTGGCCAGCCGTAATCCGTAGAGGTGTTCGGCAGACCACATCAGGCGGTTGAGGAGTTTATTGGAGTTGCCACGACCCAGAGGAATATCGAGGCCACTGTGTCCCCCTTTCAACCCTTTCACTGTCAGTTTGAATGCTGTCATTCCGTCAGGAACCGATGTTTCCTTGTAGTTGAACGTGATGTTGGCATTGGTTCCTCCGGCGCAACCGATATAGAGTTCCCCTTCATCTTCAGAATCCATATTCAGGAGAATATCTCCGTCAAGTAAACCGGGCTTCATGCCAAATGCACCAGTCATGCCGGTCTCTTCATCAATGGTGAAGAGGCCTTCAACGGGACCGTGTTCCAGCGTTTTTGATTCAAGGACAGCCATGGCAGCAGCAATGCCTATTCCGTTATCGGCTCCCAGTGTAGTTCCGGTCGCTTTCACCCAATCCTCATCGATGTATGGTTTGAGGGGGTCTTTTGTAAAATCGTGTGCTGTATCCTCATTTTTCTGAGGTACCATATCAAGGTGAGCCTGAAGGATCACTCCTTGCCTGTTTTCCATTCCCGGGACTGCAGGTTTTTTGATGATAATATTTCCGATTGTATCGGCAATGGTCTCCAGCCCAAGTTTTTTTCCAAAATCAACAATAAATTGCGCTACTGCTGCTTCATGCTTGGAAGGGCGAGGTATTTGAGTAAGGTCATAAAAATGTTTCCAGAGTTCCCGGGGGCGGATGTTTGCTACTTCGTTGCTCATGTTATTAAGTTTATTGATTATAGGTTGTTTGTTTCAAGTGGACTGGTGAACTGGTGAATTGGCGAATTGGTGAACTGGTGAATTGGTGTTTTTTTGTGGTGTAAAAATAGAAAAATTTCATAAAACCGAATGCTCCTCTTTTTGGATTTGCTGGAATGAGATGAAGCGCTGCTGATAAAGGATAGTCAGAAACTTATTTACTCTCTCCTCTGTCTCTTCAACAGGTTTTAGTTTATCCGGAAACTCCTCTTTTAATTTCTCAATGATCGTTGCAACAGAACGTTTTCCATCGATCATCAACCATGTCGTAGTGCCAAATTCATCCAGTTTGATGTGAATGATTTTTTTTCGGTTGAATGATTCCATAACGTGTGCCAGAAGTTTGCTTTTAAACCGGGGAAGGAGGATGTTTACGCAACCATCCTCCCGGGTTTCATACTCTATCGTACGTATTGGAATCAGTTCCAGTGCACTGGTTCGTTTGAAAATGCTGCGTCGTTTTAAGAAGTTGACTTCCATTTTTTATTGTGACAAGGTAACAAGGTGACACTTTCCTACTTTCTTCACCCTTATTATAACATTCCTGATGTAGGAGGTGCAGGTTCATCTTTTTTACCAGCATTCTTCAGTGGGATCCGGATCATCACGAAGGCGATGATAGCGATGATTACCAGGCTGATAAGGAATGAAGGACTCTGGAAGAAGACGAAGTAGTCGTACAGGAATATATTCATTACTGCCAGGATGGCGATCACCAATCCCATCAATGCTTCTCCCGCGATCATTCCGGAAGCCAGCAATACCCCGGTATTTTCAACCCGTATCTTCTGTGTGGTATTGAGTTTTCGCTTATTCGTGAACCAGTCGACAGTTCCTTTAAAGATTCCCCCGACAAAGATGGCGAAGGTTGTTTCGATTGGAAGGTACATCCCTACGCTGACAAGCATCGGGCTCTTTACCTGCATCAGGATGAATGCTGTTCCCATGATCATTCCGGCAATGATCAAA
Source organism: Bacteroidota bacterium (assembly GCA_014382125.1). Classification (GTDB taxonomy): domain Bacteria; phylum Bacteroidota; class Bacteroidia; order Bacteroidales; family FEN-979; genus QYOJ01. Next base: position 15,950 of record JACNKI010000134.1, read on the forward strand.
GGCCATGCCATTGCGCCTTCCACGATTCCTTTTGACAGGATAGCCATCAGGCTGGCCTGGGGGGCGGAGAGATTTTTACTTCCGAATCCTCCCTGGTAGCCCAGGTTTTCACCGCTGGCGATATCTCCTTCGTGAAGGTATGCCAGAACGACAAACATCACTGCACCGGCAAAGATCACTCCGATGATATCACCCACCTGCATTCGCCAGGGCGTACCACCCAGGATATGTCCTGCTTTGAGGTCCTGGAGCATCTCTCCGGCTACTGCTGCAGAGACACAAACGATAGCAGCCACCCCCAACACAGCTGCAACACCTGCTTCTCCCTGGACACCCAGTCCGACCAGGATCAAGGCGGTCACGACCAGGGCTGTCAGGGTTAACCCGCTGATCGGATTATTACTGGATCCCATGATCCCGACAAGATATCCGGAGACTGCTGCAAAGAAGAAGGCAAGGACGATCATCAGCGTGGCGGCGACAACTGCGATCAGAATACTTGTCTGGAAGATGAAGTAGGTTATCGCAAATGTCAGTATGGCTACAACTACGATCCCAATCATGATCACGCTGAAGCTAAGGTCTTTCTCTGTACGTGTTTCGCTTGCATCGATCCCGGAGGCGGCTTTTCTTACGTCAGAGATGGAGCGTCCGATACCTGTGATGAGACTTTTCCGCATCATATACAATGTATAGGCGGCACTTACAAGCATACCGCCAATAGCGATTGGTCTGACGATAAAACGCCAGATGGAGGTAATCTGGTAGGTTGGATCAGTTACCCGCTCCATAGCTGTATCCATGGTTAGGGTAGGATCCATGCTCATGAGATAGGTCGCCCAGGATTGAAAGTCGAAGCTGGGAAGAAGGAAATAGAGGATCATAGGTGCCATCAAGCCCCAGGCAATCAGACCTCCGCTAAAGTTCAGTGCGCCGAGCCTCGGGCCGATGATGTATCCGACTCCCATATATGCCGGACTCACACCCGGCGAACTCAGAAGCATTCCTCCTTTGCCTGTAAAGACTGTTCCGGCAATTGTTTGTTGAGAGAAAACAACAAATTTCTCCCAGATATACTGGAATAATCTGATTTCTGCTAATATTTTTATCAAACCACCAAGACCCATGGCCCAGAAGAGGAACCTGGATCCACCTGATCCCGATTGTCCGGCTTTATGGATTTCAGCCGCAGCCAGTGATTCCGGAAAAGGAAGTTCAGCATCTTCAACCATCACCCGGCGTAACAGGGCTACAAACATGATCCCGAGGATTCCGCCAGCAATCAGGATCAGCGTAGATGTGACGTAGTGTCCGGCCGTGAAGAATTCGGGCCAGACTCCTGAAATAAAGAAGGCTGGCAGGGTGAAAATTGCTCCCGCAGCTACGGATTCACCGATTGAACCTACAGTACGAGTAAAATTCTCTTCCAAAATTGTCCCTCTCAGCATTCTCAGGATTGCCATCCCAAGAACAGCGGCCGGATAGGTTGCCGCAATGGTCATCCCCGCTTTCAATCCAAGGTAAGCGTTGGCAGCTCCCAGGATGACAGCAAAGAAGAGCCCGATGATCAGAGCGCGGATCGTAAATTCACGCATTTTGGTCTCAGAGGAGACAAAGGGAACGAACTTCTTTTGTTCAGACATAATGATTGGTTTAGGTGGTTGTTTTTTTTAAGGGCCTCTAAATAACAAAAATTCACTAAGAGTACAAAACGGAGTCATGATTTTATTGACAAACACTAACTGGTCTGGATATGGATCAGGTTTTTTGTTGAGAAGTAAGGCTCTGGGAAAAAATCTGACAACTTTGTGATGGTCGTTTTCACAGGAATCTCTTTCAGTTTTGATTCCTGATCTCCTCCACTCAGATATAAAATACCATTCGGAATATCGTTTCGATTCTTTTTTTCGATTTTATCTTTCAGCATGTTATAAAATACGAGGAGGTCGGTTATTGCTCGTCCGGTAATGAAATCAAAGGTTTCATTGATCGTTTCAAATCGCTCACACCTTGTCGTTACATTTTTCAATTCCAATGCCTGGGCAATTTCATCCACTACCCGGATTTTTTTCTTGATTGAATCGACCAATGTAAAGTTTACATCCGGAAAAAGAACGGCCAGGGGAATTCCAGGGAAACCGCCCCCAGTACCGGCATCCAAAACCCGGGTGTCTGCACGGAACTTGACAGCCCTTGCAATGGCTAGGGAGTGAAGGATGTGATGAATGTATAGTTGGTCGATGTCTTTTCTGGATATGACGTTGATCTTCTCATTCCAGAATGGGTACAATCTGCACATTTGAGAGTACTGGCTCTGTTGATGATCGGAAATATCCGGGAAATATGTCAGAATGGAAGAGATCAGAGGGATTTATTTATTCAGATTTCTCATCCGTTTTCTTGGCAGTACTCGCTTTTGGTTTTGTAGTCTTTGCAGAAGTTTTAGCTCTCTTTGCCGTTTTGGTTTTCGCTTCAGTAGTGACTTTTTTTGCAGGAGCCTTCTTTGCAACAGCCTTTTTCACAGGTGATTTCTTAGCAGGAGTTTTCTCAACAGGCGCTTTCTTTATGGGAGCTTTTTTTGCAGGGACTTTCTTTGCAGCAGGTTTTTTCTCTTCCTTCTCGGGTGCTTCAACTATCTCAACCTTTTCAACTTTTTCAACCTTTTCTTCAACAACTTGTGGTGTTTTTACAACCGGAGTTTCAACTACTGCAGGGACCACTTCCTTCTTCGGTTTAACCTCTTTCTTTGGTTTGGTCTCTTTCTTTGGTTTCGCTACAACTACGGGAGCTGTCCGGGTTTTCTTTCTCGGCCTGGAAACGCCATAACTTTTATTGATAATTTTACCTCTGCGCGTTTTTTTATCTCCTTTTCCCATATCCGTTTTTTTAGATGTTGTACCTTATTTGCAGGGCGCAAAAGTAATAAAATTTTATTGATTGGCTACAAAGTCTCTGATCAACAGATCTGGCTTTTTCACTACCGATGATGCCCACGTCAGCAGGGTCTCAGTCATCTCTTCATCAGACAGCTTCCAATGGATTCCGGAGCTGAATAGCCGGCCTGTCATTGTATGAAGTAAGATGGCAGCTGACACGCTGATATTCAGGCTCTCGGTGAAACCTATCATTGGAATTCGGATATACATATCCGCCAGGTTGAGGGCATCATCCGTCAAACCTTCAAGTTCGGTACCAAACACTAGCGCGAACTTATTGTCGAGGGGAAAATTCTCAGGAGTAAAATCATCTTTGTGAGGAGTTGTGGCGACGATCCGGTACCCTTTTTCTTTTAAACCATTCAGGCATTCAGTTGTATTCTGAACTGTTTTGTTATATTTGATCAGGTTGAGCCACTTGGCAGAACCCAGAGCTACATCGGGATTTACTTCGTAAGAATTTTTATTTTCAATGATATGGATATCCTGAATGCCAAAACAGTCACAACTTCTCAAAACAGCACTTGCGTTATGTGGCTGGAAGATATCTTCGAGGACGATGGTGATATGCCGGGTTCGGCTTTGTATAATCTCACGGAATTTTTGTTGTTTATTCTCCGAGACAAAGGTGAGGAGATGATCTAATAGTTTGTTTTTCTCAGCCAGGGTATAGTGCTCAGGGAACTTCATTTGTTTTCAGAATACATCGTAAAAGTAAAAAAAATAACTAATTTTGCACTTCTAAAAATCAAGCAAAAGATTCAGATATGACCGCAAAAAAGGTTGATACGAAGAAGACAGATGAACGAATCCATAGCGTTGAAGAGGTATTAAGCAAGACGGAAGCTTTCATTGAGAAAAACCAGAAGATCATTCTGATCGTTGTTGGGATTTTAATCATAATTGTACTCGGTTTCTTTGGCTTCAGAAAATATTACCTGGAGCCTCAGGAGAAAGAGGCTCAGAGCCAGATGTTTATGGCAGAGATGTATTTTGAGCAAGACTCATTGCAGTTGGCATTAAACGGTGACGGCAATTATCTTGGATTTCTGGATATTATTGATCAGTATGGCCTTACAAAATCGGCAAATCTGGCTTGTTATTATGCCGGGATCAGTTATCTCCGGTTAGCCGATTTTGATCAGGCGATAGTCTACCTGAAAAAGTTTGACGGCGACGATGAGGTAGCCGCTCCGATGGCAACAGGAGCAATTGGAGATGTTTACATGGAGTTGGATGAAGTGGATAAGGCAATCGGGTATTATCTGGATGCTGCTGACCAAAGTAACAACGAGCTCACTGCTCCTATGTTTTTGATGAAAGCGGGCCTTGCTTATGAGATCCAGGGCAACTATAGCCGGGCGTTAGATACATACGAACAACTTAAGAAGGATTACCCACGGTCGTTTGAAGGAACGCAAATCGATAAGAATATAAGTTATGCCAGGGGAAAAGCAGGAGAGTAGTGATAAAAGAGAATCCGCGCCTTGTATTTTTCGGCACACCTGAATTTGCCGTAGTTTCGCTTGACGCCTTAGTCGCAAGCGGGTTTGATGTTGTAGGTGTGGTGACTGCCCCTGATAAACCTGCTGGACGAGGATTGAGTCTGGCGGAACCGGCTGTGAAAAAATATGCGTTAGCATCCGGCCTTCCATATTTTCAACCTACCAACCTGAAGAGTTCCGATTTTTTGCAAACCTTATCTGAGCTCAAGCCCGATCTGCAAGTTGTTGTTGCTTTCCGGATGTTACCCCGGGAGATTTGGGAGATGCCTTCGTTGGGTACATTTAATCTCCATGCTTCTCTTTTGCCTCAATACCGCGGAGCAGCTCCGATCAATCATGCCATCATCAATGGGGAAACTGAGACAGGTGTGACCACTTTTTTTATCAACGAAAAGATTGATACCGGTGCCATTCTGCTTCAGACGAGAACGGGAATTGGACCGGATGAGACTGCTGGTCAGTTGCACGACAAGTTAATGAAGGATGGCGCTCACCTGGTGGTTGAGACTGTAAAGCGAATTATGGAGGGAACCGTTTCTCCGCAGGATCAAACCAAGATAGTACCGATCGCTGTTTCATTGAAACCTGCTCCAAAAATTTACAGGGAGAATACGATTATTGACTGGAACAGGGAAGTTGACAAGGTTTACAACAAGATCCGGGGACTGACCCCTTTTCCCGGAGCATTTTCGGAGATCCGTATGAAGGATGGTTCACATTTACGTATTAAAATTGTGTCAGCGCAGATTGATAAAAGTCCGGTTTCATCCTTTTCTCCCGGAATGGTCACCACAGACAGAAAACGATTCCTTAAGATATCCGCTGTTCATGGCGCCATTTTAATCCACTCTCTCCAACCAGCAGCCAGGAAACTGATGAATATTGGTGAATTTTTGAATGGTTTTGGATCCAAATTGGCCTGAAACCCTTGTAAATTAAGGCTTTTCAGCTCCAGTTATTAACAAAATCACCGTTTTATTAACATTTATAGTGGTTTTGGGCGACTGACCCTTGACAACCCTTGTAAATAGTGTATATTTGTGAGGCTTAAAAAATGAGTATTCACTAAAAAGGAAAAGAAAATGAACAAAGCTCAATTAATTGAATCTATAGCAGCTGAGGCAAAGATGACGAAAGCTGATGCCAAAAGGGCATTGGAGGCCGTTATTGGTGCAACAACCGGTGCTCTGGCCAAGGGTGAAAGAGTTGCTTTAGTTGGTTTCGGTTCTTTTGCAGTTTCAAAGAGAGCTGCTCGTAAAGGACGCAATCCTCAAAATGGCAGAGAGATTACAATCGCTGCCAAAAAAGTGGTTAAATTCAAAGCTGGCGCTGAATTAGCAGCGAAAGTAAAGTAAGACATTTTGGATTCAATGTAAAAGGGCGGCCCCGAGGGCCGCCCTTTTATTTTACAAGGAACCGATAGAGTAACTTCGCATCCTCTTCCGCATAGTTGATGCCGATGCGAGATGAAGAGATGATCCCTGTAGTTGAAATGGTTTCGCCGGTTTCTATCCAGATTGCCGGTTTACGTTTTTCACGGGAAAGGGTCATCAAATCCAGTCCGGTATGTTGAAAATTAATCCCCAGGATTTTTGATATTTTTCCCGGCCCGTTTGCAAAGTCTTTTCGCGCCTTTTTCTTCCCCGTCCGTTGAAGCATTTGTTCCATTCCATCTACAGGCCGGATTCCCCTGATCAATACAGCATGAGGAATATCCACATCATTTGTGACTACGTTGAAAAGAGAATGGATCCCATAGCAGAGATAGACATAAGCTGTTCCCCCTATCCGGTACATGACCTCTGTCCGTGCGCTTCTTCGTCCTTCGTAGGCATGGGATGCCCGGTCGGTGACTCCGGCATAGGCTTCGGTTTCTGTAATCAGGCCAGAGGTGAATACTCCGTCGATCCGGGTAACAAGTAATTTGCCTAAAAGCTCTCTGGCGATTTCTACTACATCGGTCCGTATGTAGAATTCACGTGGCAGGATCATCAGATACCCATCTCTTTCAGAATAAATCCTGCATCGGCAAACTTCTCGGTGATGAAGAGTACGTACCTGATATCTACTGAGATGGTCCGCTGGATCTTATAATCGTATTGCCAGTCGCTGATCATAGCCTCGTAGTTTCCGTCAAAACAGACTCCGATCACTTCGCCGTTGGCGTTCATTACCGGGCTGCCGCTATTCCCTCCGGTGATGTCGCACCTATGGAGAAAGGCTATCGGAATGTCTTTCAATATTGAATTCGCCCACTGTCCGAAATCTCTCTCTTCATAAAGTTTGACCAGCTTCCCGGGAGCATCAAAAGGAGGAACACCGGTATTTTTTTCTATAACACCCCTGAGGGTTGTAAAGGGCTCATACCAGACAGCATCTTCGGGGCTATATCCTTTCACTGGGCCATATGTGAATCGAATGGTACTGTTAGCATCAGGATAGAGGGTGGATCCTTTCCACTCGTACAATGCGTCAATATATTGTTTCCGCAGGTCGATCACAATCGTGGCGAAATGGTTGTTCATTGCACGATTCTCTTCCAGGTAGGGATAGAGATTGGCCATCATCGTGATGATCGGATCATTCAACGCTTTAAGGTCGTCTGTTGATTTATCAAGGAGCGTAATAACGTATTCCAGGTCATCCAATTGAGAGTTTGCATAGGCTTCATCAACAAAGACCTCAATGGATTTATCAGGATCGGAAAAGATGTAATCCAGGCTCTCGATGCGTTGACCATCAGGAAGTTCCTGAACCTGCATCAATGTCCTGACCAGAAGGGCTTTATCAAACGGTTCATAATAGTCGTTGTATGTGTACTTGAGACCTCTGACCAGGTTGTCAACCAGTTTTGGAGAAAATCCAGGCATTCTTTCATCTTCGGGTTTTTCTGTCTCAGATGCGATCAGGTAGGCATAGTATGCAACATTGGATCGAGTTCCGGCCAGGCCTTGAAATAGCCTAAGCAGATTATCCCGTTCTTTGGTCTTCTTGATGACTTTATATTGTTCTTCGATCTGATCCAGGATGGTCGCGTATTTTGCTTTTGTTTCAGGCGTACTGTTTACCCAGTCCATGAACTCTTGTTCAAATTTCTTTTTTCGTTCAACGTATTTTGTCCGGGTCATTCCGTCAATTTTTCCCTGGTAGTTCTTTTTGGCGTTAGCAAGTCCTTTTGACAGATTAGATACCTTCAGTGCACCTTCAGGATCATTTTGGGTCAACTCTTCAGCCAGTAGAATGATGTCGCCGTAGTTTTTAATTGAGAAAGGGTAGTTCTCTTTCAGGTTCCATCCTGCAGAGTTTGATGTCCGGTAGCGTGTAGTGGATCCGGGGAATCCTACAACAAAGGTTAGATCACCGGATTTCAGTTCTTCGTTGGCGATTTTCAGCCAGATCTCCGGATTGTACGGTACATTCTCTTCGCTGTATTCGACACCGGTTCCATCAGGAGCTACATAGGCACGCAGGAATGAAAAGTCGCCTGTATGCCTGGGCCACATCCAGTTGTCGATCTCTCC